>JAGLEA010000052.1 GCA_023145315.1 Psychrilyobacter sp. | reverse complement strand
ACTCTTTCCATTGAATCATTCCAATGAATTTCACATTCATCCCTTCTAATTGGCTTAACAAAAGTTACTTTTGACTCATCTTGTGATCTTCTCGTTGCATCTCCATTTTCTATTAATTTCACAGCTTCTAGCAGTGTTTCACTACCTATTATAGCTAATCTATCATGTAGATCTTCTAGTGTGTCACTCTCTTCAATAGGAGTTTTGGCTTGCAGTATAATATCACCTGCATCTAGCTCCTCTACAATATCCATAATTGTAACACCACTTTCTTTTTCTCCATTTACAATTGCTGCATGGATTGGTGCTGCACCTCTATATTTTGGTAGAAGTGACGAATGAACATTTATAATTCCTTTCTTAGGAATATCTATAAGTTCTTGTGGAACTATTTTCCCATACGCTACTACTACTATTAGATCAGGATTAAGATCTCTTATTAGATCTAATGTTTCAGGTGTCTTTACAGACTTAGGTTGATATACAGTAATATCATTATCAAGTCCAAACTGTTTTATCGGATTAAATTTTATTTTTTTACCTCTACTATTTGGTTTATCTATTTTTGTAAATATTCCTATAACATCATGATTTTCATGTAGTAATTTAATTGAATTTAGTGCAAATTCTGGTGTACCCATAAATAATATTCTCAACTTTACACCTCTTATTTTTTATTTTTTTTATAAATTTTTTAATGTTTCTTTTTTCATATTTAGTAATCTTTTTTTCACTAATCTTTTAGCTACTGGAGCAATTTTGTCAATAAATAATACACCCTCTAGATGATCATATTCATGTTGAAATGCTCTTGCCCATAGATCATCTAATTCCTCTTCTACAGTTTCACCATTTTCATTAAAATATCGAACTTTTAGACTTTCTGGTCTCTTCACTTTCTTATGGATACCAGGGACACTAAGGCACCCCTCTTCATGATCTACTTTTTTACTTGAGTATTCTAAAAATTCAGGATTAATTACTTTTCTAACTACCCCTTCCTCTGCTTCTACAACAAACATTCTAAGATTTATCCCTACTTGGGGTGCTGCTAATCCTATTCCACTTATATCCCTCATAGTTTCTACTAAGTCATTCAAAATTTCTCTAACTTCATCATCAATATTTTCTACTAGATTATTTTCAGTACGCAGTACTGGATCTCCATATGTTCTTATTTTATAAATCATATTCCACCTCTTACATTAAGTTAATTGGATCTACATCCACAATTATTCGATATATGTTTTTTCTATCCTTACTTTTATATTTTAGCACGATCTCTGCTATCTTTATTTTTATTCTATTTATCTCATTTCTACTACCTTTTATAAAAATTTGATTTCTATAGTTCCCACTAATTTTTTCTATTGGAGGGGTCATTGGACCATAGATTTCCACTTTATCACTCTTGATTTCATTATAAAATTCTGTACTATACTCTTCTAATCCCTCTTCTTTTTTAGAAGATATAATTATGTTTATAATTCTAGAAAAAGGTGGATAACTTAAAATTTTTCTATTATCAATCTCTTCTTCGTAAAAACCAACATAATCATTAGCTATTATCTTCTGGATAACATAGTTATCAGGTTGAAAAGTTTGTACGATAACTTCACCTTCTTTTTTAGCTCTACCAGCTCTACCTGCAGCCTGACTAACTAGTTGAAAAGTTTTTTCACCAGCACGAAAATCAGGAAAATTAAGGATACTATCAGAATTAATAATTCCAACTAGTGTAACCTCGGGAAAATGAAACCCTTTTGAGATCATTTGTGTTCCAACCATTATGCTATACCTTTTGTTCAAAAAGTCATCATATATTTTTTTATGAGAATCTCGAGTTTTTGTTGTTTCAGAATCTACTCGTAGAATAGGAATATTAAATAATTCATTTAATTCTGATTCCACTCTTTCAGTACCTTTTCCTGAAAAATCTAGAGTTTTTTCACCACAGCTACTACATTTATTAGAGAATTTTTTGGTATACTCACAATAATTACACTTATATATTCCATCTTTCTTATAGTAACTAAGGGAGATAGAACAGTGAGGACACATCTCAGTATGACCACAAGAGTGACACTGTACAAATGTTGAGTATCCTTTTCTATTCAGTAGGAGCATTATTTGTTCCTCTCTCCTAAGTTTTACTGTGATCTCCTCTATTAGACTTTCACTAAAAAAATCACTTTTTTCATCTTTCATATTAACTAATCTCATAGTTGGTTCTGTAGCATTTCCATACCTTTTTGTTAATTCTAATAACTTAAAAACTCCTGTTTTTGCATAATAATATGATTCAATAGACGGAGTAGCAGAGCCTAATACTATCTTACATCCCTCTAATTCTGCCCTTTTTATAGCTACATATTTTGCATTGTATCTAGGATTACTATCTTGTTTATAAGTTCCTTCGTGTTCCTCATCTATAATAATATATTTTAGATTTTTTACCGGTGCAAATATAGCAGAACGTACTCCTAAAACTACTTTTTTCTCTCCACTATATATTGCCCCCCACTCTAGTGCTCGTTCCTTAGCAGTCATCCTACTATGAAGGATTGCTATCTCATGAAATTCCCTTCTAAAACGATCTATCATCTGGGGAGTTAAAGATATTTCAGGAACTAAAAATATAGCACCACCATTATTTTCTAATGCGTCTTTTACTAATTCTATATATACCTCAGTTTTTCCCGATCCTGTAATTCCTTTTAATAGATAGTAGCGTTTTTCACCATCTAAAATCATATTTTTAACAACTTCTTGTTCTCTAGTTAAGTGTGATTCCTTTCGATTGTACTTATATTCTATACCATTATTCATATTTTTAATATATTTATTTTCTTTTATTTCATTTTTTTCTAGTACAACTTGGGAGTTTATGAATTTTTCTAGTAATTCCTTTCCAAAATGTTTTAGCATAGTTGTCTTAGTCACACTTTGTTTCTTTGAGATATAGTCAATAAACTCTTTTTCCTCAATATTCATAGGAATCACAGAACGATTAAAAATAATTCTTTTAGAATATGAAGATTTTATATTTTTTGGTCTAGATATTTTTACAACATCACCAAAATTACATAAATAATATTTTTGTATCCAAAGAAATAATTTTATTATTTCTTCAGAATAAGAAACCTCTTCTTCTACTCGACCTAAAATTTCGCTTACTTTAAATTCATGATTAGCTAATTCATCGTAGGAGAGTATTATCCCTATTTTCTTCCTTCTTCTAAATGTAACCCAGACACAATCACCAATTTTATATAGGTTGCCTTTAGAGGAATATGTATAAAAACTATTTTCAACACCTTCTACATAGACTATATAATTCATAAACTACCTCAATTTTATTTTTATTTTTTTTACATCTTTAAGATTTACTCCAGGTTTAGGATATTGTTCTACTACTTCTCCTTCCCCTTCTATTGATATTTCAATATTATATTTATTCGCTACTAGGAGTGCATACCTTATCCCATCATTTCTAAAATCAGGTAAAACTTCAACATCTATATTTTCTGTGATTTGTACCTCTGTTTCTTCGCTCCTCAATGTAGCCACATTTTCAGGAGTAATTCCTTTATATTTTATTATTCTGTCTAGAGTATTTTTAAATACAGGTGCTGCAACCCAAGCGCCAAATTTCTTATAATACACCTCAGCTTTTGGTTTTTCAAACATGATAAGCATTATATATTTTGGATGTTCAGCAGGGAATACACCTACAAAAGATGATAAATACTCATGATGTAAGTATCCTCCCCGTCCACTTAGTTGAGCCGTTCCTGTTTTTCCTCCTATAGAGTACCCGGCTATAGCGGCATTTCTACCTGTTCCATCTTCTACAGTAAGTTTTAACATTTCACGTATTTTTTTAGAAGTTTTTTCTGAGATTACACGCCTTTTAGCCATTGGAATATTCTTTCTGATTGTAATTCCATTTGGTGTGGTTATACGATCTACAATATATGGTTTATAGTATATACCGCCATTTATCGTAGCACTAAGTGCTGCTATAGTTTGGAGTGGAGTTATAGCTATACCTTGTCCAAAAGACATTGTATATTTTTTCATTCCATCCCATTTTTTATACGACAGTTGACGGGGTGCTAATTCTCCAAATATATCTATTCCTGTTCTATCATAAAAATTATATAATTTTAAATATTTTTCATAAGTTGGAGGATCTAATCTTTCTGAAATTAGCGACATTCCTACATTACTAGATTCTCTCATAATGGTTTGTGGACTAATCGATCCTATTGCATCTTTGTCACTATCACGAATTTTATGTCCATGCCTCATGATAAATCCATCTGGATTTTCAAATCTTGAGTTATCATCTACAACTCCTTCTTCGTAAGCTGCAGCCATTATTAATGGTTTAAATATAGAACCAACTTCATATTGCGACCTTATTGCTCTATTGTTTAAGTAAGCGATATTCGATGTTCGTGGATAACTAGACATTGCTACTATTTTACCATTTGTTGGATCCATTATAATTCCTACAGCTGATTTAGGTTCTACCTTTTTATACTCTTTTAACATCTCATCATCTAAAATATATTGAATATAATAATCTATCGTCAGACTTACATTATTTCCATCTTTTTGAAGATAATTATTATCTTTTTTAGATAATGGTAGTAATAAAGTTCTTAGATTACTATAATATCCATCTTTTTCCACTTTATTTCTTTTCAAATATTTATCATAGAATCGTTCTATTCCATATGCACCCTTTCTTCTATCCTCTTCTTTTGAAAAAGCACCCATAAAACCTACTATTGGAGCTACTTCATCATAAGCAACATATTTCCTTTCTGTAGAATGTTCGTAGTAAACCTCATTAGATCTTATTCCATACTTTCCTAATATAAGATCTATCCTACTTTTATCAACTTCATCTATTTTTTTAATTATTTTTATATATCTTTTTTTTCTTTCAAATCCATCTTTTAAACGCTTATTTAAATTTTTTACAGTAATCGATTTAACTTGATTTATCTCATCTATTATAGCTACTCTATCTGGCAATGGATAAAATCTTTCTGGATCTATTATTACCTTATAAATATCTATATCATAAGCTAATTCCTTTCCATTTGAATCTAGGATCTTACCTCTTTTCCCATTCAAAAAATATTTCCCATAACTTTGTTGTTTTGCTAAATTTTTAAATTTTTCATGTTTTAACACCTGAATTTGAAATAATCTCAACCCTAATATCCCAAAAAATAGAATCATTATAAAAGTTAAAAGATATGCCCGTTGATTAAACATCTCTTTTTCATCTGCTTTTTTAAGAACTAATCTCACTGTATTTCCAAATAGAAATATGAGCAGTAAAGATGTTCCAACTGAACTTTTATTCATTATATAAAATAAAAATATTAAAAATATTACTAAAAAATTAACTAATCTTATAAGTTTTCTTCTTTTCTCCACGCTTTTTCTCCTCTTTTAACATGTAAAAAGAGCGAAAGAACGCTCTTTTTATGGTAATTTTTTAATTAATATGTCCATAACCATCTTCGGATTTGCTTTTCCTTTAGAAGCTTTCATAACCTGACCCATAAGGCCTTTTATTACTCTTGGTTTTCTACCTTCATCAGCGTCTTTATAATCTTCTACCAATTTAGGATTATTAGTTACCACCTCTTCTACCATTTTTTCCAACTCTGAGCTATCTGCCACTTGAGCCATTTTTTCATCTTCTACTATATTTTCTGGTGTTCTTTCATCATCTAATTTTATTAAAAATAGTTTTTTTGCAATCTTACTAGAAAT
>JAGLEA010000051.1 GCA_023145315.1 Psychrilyobacter sp. | reverse complement strand
CATCTATCTCTATACTTCTATCTTTTAAAACTTTTAAAACTTCAGTTAATATCCAGTTACAACTTGTTTTTGGATTATTCGATTCCTTTGCTACTTTTTCAAAGTAATCTGATAATTCTATACTACTAGCTAATGTCTCTGATTCTTTTTCACTTAATTTATAATTTTCCATAAATCTTTTAACCTTCTCTATTTTCGATTCTGGCATCTCATCCTTTAATCTAACTAGTTGCTCATCGTTGATTAAAATTCTTACTAGATCAGGTTCTGGAAAAAATCTATAATCCATAGCCTCTTCCTTACTTCTCATAACTCTAGTAACTTGAGGTTCTTCATCCCAAAGTCTAGTTTCTTGATTAATTTTTTCTCCGTTTTCTATTGCCTCTATTTGTCTACTAATCTCATAGTCGATAGCTCTAGCTACACCCTTAAAAGAGTTAAGGTTTTTTACTTCTACTCTTTTACCAAATTCCTTTGCACCTTTATGCATCACAGAAATATTTGCATCACATCTAAGTGATCCTAATTCCATTGATACATCAGATATCTTTGTATACTTTAGTGCATCCTTTACTAAGTTAAGATATTTATATGCCTCTTCAGAACTCCTCATATCTGGCTCTGATACTATCTCTATTAGTGGCATAGATGCTCTATTAAAGTTAATAAATGACTCTGTTCCAGCATGTATTGATTTACCTGCATCTTCCTCAATATGAATTCTTGTTACACCTATTCTCTTCATCTCACCATTTGACATAGGAATATCAACATATCCGTTTTCTGCATATGGATGATCCATTTGTGTAATTTGATAGTTTTTAGGAGTATCTGGATAAAAGTAGTTTTTTCTATCAAATCTACTCTCTTTATGGATTTCACAATTAAGTGCAAACCCTGCTTTTATAGCATAATCTAGTACTTTTTTATTTAATTTTGGCAGTGCTCCTGGATGCCCTAGACACACAGGACATGTATGTGTATTTTCTGGTGAGTTATCATAGTCACTACTACAACCACACCAAACTTTTGTTTTAGTATCTAATTGGCAATGGATCTCAAGTCCTATTACCGCTTCCCACTCTATAGCCATCTATTTTCTCCTTAATATCTTAATTTAGATTTCTTATAATTTTGGCATCTCCATTTTTGTATATGCTTTTTCATATGCATCTCCAGCTTTTAATAGAGTTGCCTCATCAAACGCTTTTCCGATTAATTGGATTCCAACTGGTAGATTATCTACCTTACCTGCTGGTATTACTAATCCAGGTATTCCAGCTAAATTTGCTGGTATTGTAAATATATCTTCTAAATAAAGCTCTACTGGTGTCTTTTTATCCGTCAATTTGAAAGAAGTTCCTGGAGTTGCAGGTGTTAAAATTACATCTACTTTCTTGAAAGCATTATCAAAGTCATTTTTTATAAGTTGTCTTACTTTTTGTGCTTTTCTGTAATACGCATCATAGTACCCAGCACTAAGAACATAAGTTCCTATCATAATTCTTTTTTTGACTTCAGAACCAAACCCTTGACTCCTAGTTTTTACATACATATCCATAATTCCATCATAGTTGTCTGCTCTATAACCATATCTCACACCGTCAAAACGGGCTAAATTTGAACTAGCTTCTGCAGGTGCTAAAATATAATAAGTAGCAGGAGCAAACTCAGTATTTTTTAGACTAATAGGAACAATTTCAGCTCCTAATTTTCTATAATTTTCTATAGCATCCTCTGTAACTTTCTTTATATTTTCATCTAATCCTTCTATAAAATATTCCTTAGGAACACCTATTTTCATTCCTTTGATATTTCCATCTAAACTCGCAGTATAATCAGGAACTTCTACTTCCATAGATGTAGCATCCATCTCATCATATCCAGCTATTACATTTAGTAATTTAGCTACATCTTCTACACTTTTCCCCATAGGTCCTATTTGATCTAGAGAAGAAGCAAATGCCATCAACCCGTATCTTGATACCCTTCCATATGTAGGTTTTAGTCCAACTATTCCACAAAATGCCGCTGGTTGCCTGATACTTCCACCTGTATCTGATCCTAGCGAGATTGGTACTTGTCCTCCTGCTACAGCAGAGGCAGAACCTCCTGATGAACCTCCCGGTGTTCTCTCTAAATCCCATGGGTTTTTTGATTCCTTAACATAAGATGTTTTAGTCGTCGATCCCATAGCAAATTCATCCATATTTGTTTTACCAATAATGATTGCTCCAGCATCTTCTAATTTTTTAACTACAGTAGCATCATAGATTCCCTCATAATTAGCTAACATTTTAGAAGCTGCACTAGTTAGGTCACCTTTTGATACCATATTATCTTTTAATGCTATTGGAATTCCCTCTAAGGGTAATAATTCTTCACCATTTGCTATTTTTTCATCTACTATTTTAGCTTTTTCTAATGCACTTTCTTTTTTTAACAAAAGAAAACTACCTAACCTTTCTTCAGTTTCTTCTATTCTATTAAAAATATCTGTAATTATTTCAGTTGCTGTTACTTCTTTATTTTTTAACATCTTAGACAACTCAGTCGCTGTATGTTTATATAACATTTTTCCTCCTAATGCTTTTATTCATCTCTGTTTAAATTATTTTTTATTTCTATTAATTTCGTATATAGTTTTTGCAACTAATACTCCTAAAAATGCTGCTGCTATTACATCACTTAGCCAGTGTCTCGTACCATATACTCTAGATAAACTAAGAACAGTCGCATAAATAATCGCTAAAAATTTAACGAATTTATTCTTATATCCATAATAAAATGAAAAAGCTACTGCTACTGCTACTATTGAATGACCTGATGGTAAACTAGCACTAGCACTTTTGAATGGGTCCACACTCCCTGTTCCATTAAACCATGATGCCCAATTAAAAAATTGATGTGGTAGCATATTTACATCTGGACGAAGCCTAGAAATAATATATTTTAAAATATTTACTAGTGCTCCTGCCGCTATTATACCCATAACAGCTTCTTTTGATACTTTTATCAATTTTTTATTTCTAAACAAAAATCCTAAAAATAGTAAAACAAGTATCGTTCCACCGGTAGCATCTCCTTCACCCTGATGAGCTAGAAATCTTTCATATTTAGAATATTTATCTTTTTGAATAACCTCTTCTTTAATTTTCTCTTTGATTTCCTTGATTTCATTAGGAGTTGCTGTCCTAGCACCGTTTTCTATCCCTTGTAATGTTTTTGCATAATATTTATTAGAAACTAATTTTGCTACTGGAAGATCTAAGTATAATACAGTGATAGTAGTCAATAATATACCTATAATCACTATTTTTTTAAACTTAATTATATTTCTAAAAAACCTACTAACAAAGCCACTTAAATATCCTTGTTTTAATATATCTATAGCTACTATTATTAATAGTATAGTTAATAATATACCTTTATCCATTGTCTCCTCCTAATAATATATACCTTTTTACATTCTGATTCCGGGTACGATATTTTATTTTCTCCCTTGATAGTTATAAACTTTATATACGAAATATTCTCTTTGAACTCTTCCCCATTTTTTATAGACGATTGTATCTACTAATTCCACCCTATCATATTTAAATTTATCTTTGGGTTTCTTATTATAAAATGAAGTAGCAACAAATATTCCATTTTTACCTATCATCTCATTCCTATCTTTCCAATAATCAAATTGACTAGTTCTACTAGCCATATTGTATACATATTCTTTCTTAGGAAGATAAACTGCCAATGGTGATGTAGTTTGATATCTATCACCAAACATAAACCATTCGCTACCATCTTTTTTAGCTTCTTCGTATATTTTTTCTATCTTAGGAGCTGCCATATCCCACCCATGCATATCTGCTAAGGCATTATCCTTTGGTTTTAACGGAATAATCAATGTGACTGCCGATATATATATTATAAAACTCAAACTAGCACTTAAAACAACGCCGACTTTCCATATCTTTGTAAAATTTATATATTTTGTAAAGACTATTATCATTGGAATATATGCCATTGCTAACCAATGAACTTTGGAATCATTTGATAATGAACTAAGAGTAAATACTACAATAAGTGGCAATGAAAACCAAAACAATAGATTAACATCAGGTTTCTTAAAGTTTTTTATAGAAGTCATAAAGATTCCTATAAATAATATAGGCGATACAACACCTAATTGCCCACCTACAAATTGAAATAATTTAATAGGTCTAAGTTTATATGTAGAGTTTTGTCGCCCTTCTAGATGAAACGCAAACGAACCCCATTCATGGGAGTAGTTCCAGTATATTACCGGGGTAAACATCAATATCGCTATTATAAACGCTATATACGGTTCTTTTTTTAGAAGCCAATATCTATTTTCTTTACTAAAAAGTAAATAAAAAAAGATACTAGGAAATACCATAAACATATTATATTTACTTAGAAGTCCTAGTCCTGCCAAAATTGCTATTATATACCAATTTTTAGCATCTTTTTCATAAATTAACTTTATAAAATAGTAAATAATTATTGTATATAGTAAAACTAATGGTGCATCAGGCATAGTTAAAATAGCTAATATAGAATAGATAGGAATAATGTTCATTATCACACTTGCTAACCCAGCTATTCTTTCGTCCTTATATAAAAAGTAGGAGATTTTATACACATATAAACTAGTGATGAAGGTTAGCCCTACAGACACCAATCTAACCGAAAAATTATTTTCTCCAAAAATCATAGTTGAAAATCTTATTAAATAAGCAATTAATGGTGGATGGTCATAGTAACTCATACCTAAATTACGTGACCAAAGTAAATAATAACTTTCATCGTCTGACAGATTTAGATAACCACCTATAATTAACCTAAATATAGTTATCCCTATGATTATTAATAAGAATTTTTTTCGATCCATTTTATTAATTAAATTATCTATTTTACTCATTTTAAAACTCCTTAGTTCCCACTAACTGTTCTAGGAACTGCAAATGTACCATCAACTCTCTCTGGAGCATTTTTAATAGCCTCTTCCATTGACAGAGACTTTTTTATTTCATCATTTCTAAATGCATTAACCATGTGATTTACTTGAGTCATAGGTTCTATTCCTTCTACATCTGCTTGATCTAGCTTAGAAATAAAACTTAATATATCGTTTAACTCTCCCTGTAATCCTTCTAATTCATTTTCTTCAAATTCTAGCATAGATAATTTTGCTACTTTTAGTACATCTTCTTTAGTTAATGACAATTCCCTACCTCCGTCTTTTTAATTTTCTTTTAAAAACTTTTTATTTGCTCTCATCCACAAAACTTTTAAAATTGCTTCTAAAAATATTTTTTTGCTCATTTTAGATTGCCCTAATGTTCTATCTTCAAATATGATTGGAGTTTCTTTTATTTTCATTCCTTTAAGCCAAACTTTGTAATTTAGTTCTACCTGAAATGAATAACCATTAGATACTATCTTATCTAAATTTAAATTTTCTAGTGTTTCCCTTTTAAAGCATTTAAAACCACCTGTAAAGTCTTTAATAGGTGCTCCTAAAATTATTCTAGAGTATAGACTACCACCACGACTTATAAACTTTCTAATAAGTCCCCAGTTAACAACTCCACCTCCAG
>JAGLEA010000050.1 GCA_023145315.1 Psychrilyobacter sp. | reverse complement strand
TGTGAAAAATCTGCATCCATCTCAAAAATATAATTATAATCTCTTTCTAAAGCCCATTTAAAACCTGCAATATAAGCAGTTCCTAACCCTAATTTACCACTTCTTTTATGAATAAATAATTTACCTTTATATTTTTCAACCATAAGTCTTTCTATTATTTCATAAGTTTTATCTGGTGAATTATCATCTACAATTAAAATATTCAAATCATTTTTAACACTATAAATTAACTCTAATAATTTCTCAACATTTTCGCTTTCATTATAAGTTGGTATTATTATCAATGTCTTTTTCATTTATTTCTCCTTTTTTTCACGAAAAGTTATAAAGTAATTTCCAAAAAAATTGAAAAAAGTTGCAATTCCAATCCCGATTATTTGAGATATAATCTTTATTGTTTTATCACTATCTAATTTGGAATACTTTTCTAACATTCCATAGATATATTCGTTTCCTGCTAGAGATTCTACCGCTAATCTAAGTACAAATAAATTAATTACAAAATTTACCAGACTTATCAGAAAAAAGTGTGTATATTTTTCTTTTACACTCTTACCCTCACCCTTACCTTTGAATGTCCATACAAAATTAAGGTAGAAGTTGCTACTTACTGCGAATAAAAATGCAATAGTTGCCGCTACAAGGTAGTTAACATCAAAAGCTATAAGTGAACTATAGATAGCCATGTTGACTAGAACACCACTTGCTCCTACTAATCCAAATTTGATAAAAACTTTTATTATTTTCAAATTCTCACCTCTAAATATTTTTTAAGTAGTTTACTTCTTCTTTAGTCAGTTGTCTATATTTCCCAACCTCTAAATCACCCATAGTTATCGTCCCAATTTTTACCCTTTGTAAACTTATAACTCTATGTCCAATAGCATCCATCATCCTTCTAACTTGTCTATTTTTACCCTCTCTAATAGCCACCGTAAGCCAAGTTGTGCTTCCCTCTTCCTTTAAAAATCTTACTTTTGCAGGTAAAGTTAATCCATCTTCTAATTTAATTCCAGCTTTTAACTGTCCTAATTTAATTTTTTTTACATTTCCAGCAGCATTAATCAAATACTTTTTAAATACTTCACTTTTTGGATGTATTATTTTATTGTACAATTCTCCATCGTTAGTTAATATTATTAATCCCTCTGTATCATAATCTAATCGGCCTATTGGATATATTCTTTCTTTTGTTTTAATAAAGTCAACTACCGTTCTTCTTCCCCTATCATCTTTTACAGCACTTATTACTTTTTTAGGTTTATTTAACATATAATAAACTTTTTTCTCTTGTTTTTGCTCTAATAATCTTCCATTAACTTCAATTTTATCTTTAATATTAACTTTAATTCCCGGTGATGGATACTCTCCATTAACCTTTATTTTTTTTTCTTCTACCATCCTATCTATCTCTCTTCTAGATCCTGTTCCAATAGATGCTAAATATTTATTTAATCTCACTTTCTCCATTATATTCTCCTTCTATACTTTTAGTTTCTTTGTTTTTCAATTCATTATAATTGGGCAAGTTTTCCAACTCTTCTATATTTAGATAGTTCAAAAAATTATTTGTTGTACTATAAATATTAGGTCTACCTATAGTTTCTAGCTTCCCGCTAGGGAATATTAAACCTTTTTCTTCTAAATTATGTATAACTCGTTCTACACTAACTCCACGTATTGATTCTACATAACTCTTTGTTACTGGCTGTTTATAAGCTATTATTGACAAGGTTTCCATAGCTGCTCGAGATAATTTTTTAGGTTTGCTTTCTTGATTAAAAAAATTATGAACTCTCTTTCCATATTTTGGATTCGTTTCAAAGTACACGCTTTCTTTAGTTATCTTTAAATTAATTCCACTATCTTTTTTTTCATCTTTCAATTCTTCTAAATATAAAGTTAATTTTTCAATATTTATATTATAAAATTTAGCAATTTCTCTAATTTCTAATTCTGAAGCTAGATAGATCATAGCTTCTAACTCTTTTTTTATATCTCTATCTTCCATTAGTTACTCCTATCATATAAAGTTAATAGATATTTTGCTACTAAATATACATCTATTCCCTCGATTCCATATTTTTTTTCATCTTTTATATAAATTTTAGCTGGTATTTTCATAGAATTTTCTTCTATATCTTTATTTAATTGTGCTAAATTAATATCACCATATCTTGACATACGATTTACGTAAAGACCAGTTAATATTTTAAGGTTTTTTTCTATATCTATAACTTCACCATGATCAAAGTAAGCACTAGTCTTAAATCCAGTTGTTCTATATAAGAGATTCATCGATCTGTCTCTTTCTAAATCATTATAAAACACTAAGTATTCCCAATTAGAATATGTTATTTCTTCGTCAAAAGCATACTTTTTGATTCCATCTTTTAATATAAATTTATCCACAATATACTTTTCAATAAGATCTTCGTCTTCTTTATATTTGCTGTCATCAGACAAAACTCTATATAATTTCAATATACTATAGGTTTTATAGTATTTCTCAAACTCATAACCCTTTTTTACAAAATTATCTTCTTTCATATCTCCCTTCATACTAGAGATGATTTTATTTATTTTCTTTGTTATCCAGTCACTATTTTCATAATAGAACTCGGGTATTCCGCTTTCTTTAAGATAGCTTAAATACAAATATACCTCTTCTATTTCTTTATAAGCTAGCCTTTCATAGTCATTATAGCGTTGTTCGCCATCATCTTTCTCCATCATAGTCTCTAATATATATTTCACATCATCGTGATAATGATATTTTAACAGTGCCATCATCATATAAGTGTGATCTCTATTTTTACTTTCCTCCAAAACACCTATATTTGTATAGGTATTGAAGCCGTCTGTAGAAGTTTTTAAATACACCAAAAACCTTTCAATTATTAGCCTTGTTTTTTCATCTAC
>JAGLEA010000005.1 GCA_023145315.1 Psychrilyobacter sp. | reverse complement strand
CATTAGTTGTATAATACTTAATATTAAGCACAAAATGTAATTAAAGTGCTAATTATAAAGCATTATATAGCAAAAGTAATTAATGACTCAAAACAGTTGCTTTTGTTTTATTATTGAATCTTAAGTTGACATTTAGCAGTTAAAATAATATACTTCCAGTGTTAAATTAGGAATATAAATTAAGGGGGAAATTATGAGTACAGGTACATTGCAAGAAGAAAAGAAAGTTAAAATGGTCGATAGGTTTTTAAACATCGTTGAAAAAGGTGGTAATGCACTTCCACATCCAGCAACATTATTTGGTATTCTAGCACTTATCATGATAGTTATATCAGGAATAGGAGCAGCTTTAGGATGGTCAGTAGAATTCGAAGGAATTAACAGAAAAACAATGCAAATGGAACACATGGTTATAGCAACTAAATCTCTTATGAGTGCAGAAGGAATCAACTATATCTTCACTAGTATGGTTAAAAACTTTACAGGTTTTGCACCACTTGGAACTGTATTAGTAGCTATCATCGGTATTGGTGTTTGTGAGAGATCAGGACTTATGGCTATCTTATTAAAGAAAGCAGCTCTATCTACTCCAAAAAAATTAGTTACTGTTATGGTAGTATTCTTAGGAATCATGTCAAACGTTGCATCTGATGCTGGTTATGTAGTATTACCACCATTAGCAGCATTAATCTTCCTATCATTTGGTAGACATCCTTTAGCAGGTTTAGCAGCAGCATTTGCCGGTGTATCTGGTGGTTTCTCAGCAAACTTATTAATTGGAACAATAGATCCATTATTAGGTGGTATATCTACAGAGGCAGCAAGATTATTAGATCATACATATGAAGTTGCACCAACTGCAAACTACTTTTTCATGGTTGTATCTACATTCTTAATAGCTATCATTGGATGGTATGTTACAGAGAAGATTGTTGAACCTAGATTAGGGAAATATGAAGGAGACGACACTTTAAAATTTGATGAAGTTACTTCTAAAGAGAAGAAAGGTTTAAGAGCTGCTGGATTAGCAACTATTGCTTTAATCATCGCTTTAGTTCCATTATACTTCGTATTAGGTAAAAACTTCTTAGGATCAGGATTAGTACCAATCATCGTATTATTCTTCGCTATTCCAGGATTAGCATATGGAATGTCTGTAGGAATTATCAAGAGTGATAAAGATGTTATGGGAATGATCAGTAAATCAATGGCTACAATGTCCGGTTACTTAGTATTAGTATTCTTCGCAGCACAGTTTATCGCATACTTTAACTACTCTAACTTAGGAACTATCTTAGCTGTTAAAGGTGCAGAGTTATTAGAAGCTACAGGAATGACTGGTATACCATTAATTATTGGATTTATCCTAGTTGTAGGAATTCTAAATTTATTTATGGGATCAGCATCAGCAAAGTGGGCTATCTTAGCACCAGTATTTATCCCAATGTTAATGAGAGTAGGATATACTCCAGAATTTACACAATTAGCATATAGAATTGGAGATTCAACTACTAATATTATATCACCATTAATGAGTTACTTTGCAATGATCATCGTATTTATGCAAAAGTATGATAAAAAAGGATCAATGGGAACATTAATCTCAATCATGCTACCATTCTCAATGGCATTCTTAATTGGTTGGTCTATCTTACTAATCATATGGATGTTAATGGGATTACCTATCGGACCTGGAATAGGAATCTACATGTAATCAAGTATCACAATATATACATATAATTAGGGACGAGATTTATTTCTCGTCTTTAATTAATTTTTAAGGAGACGATAATGCATATACAGAAAAACAATATTATTAAATTTTTATTTGTAAACTTAGGGTTTTTTATAGCTTCACTGGGAATAACCAATTTTTTAGGACCTGCAAAGTTTACAGCTGGAGGATTTACAGGACTATCTATATTAACTAATTCACTCTTTAGTAATATTTCTATTGGAGAAGCTATGCTAATCTTTAATATTCCAGTCTTTATCTTAGGAGCTATCATTATAGGAAAGAAATATGCTTACACTACAGCTAGTGCCTTAATCTTATTCCCATTCTATGAGAGATTAACTTATAATTTTTTTAAATTTAATATCCCTGGTAGTGATACTTTTACTTTCAAAATTATTGCTGTTGTAGGAGGTGCTATTTGTATTGGTGTAGGTATTGGACTTGCTGTTGGATTTGGTAGTAATACTGGTGGAACAGTTATAGTTGCTCAAATTTTTAATAAATTGTTTAATTTTTCTGTAGGAAATGTCATGATTATAGCAGATTGTATTATTATATTAATTTCAGCAATTTTTCTTGGTTTTAATACTGCAATATATGCGATAATTCTATCCTTTTTTATTGGTAAAGTTGTGAACTATACAATGAAAATTATTATCTCTAAAGAACATTATATAAAATCAGTTTGTGGATAATAAAAAGACTCAAATTCATAATGAATTTGAGTCTTTTGTTATATTACTATTTACTTGGATTAATTTAATCTCTACTATTATTTTTTTAAACTTTTGTATACCGGTAACCCTGTTAATATAATTAATATTGAATATATCATATAGCTCGGGTGAGCGATCGTTGCACTAATTGCAATACCAAACCCACCAATAGCAGCTAGAATAGGTATAACTGGATATAGAGGTACTTTATAAGGTCTCTCTAAAGTTGGTTTTTTCTTTCTGAAGACAATAACTCCTATAAATAAAAATCCATAGAATGCCCAAATTGTAGCCACTGGAATATCAGCAAATATGTCAATACTCATTCCTGTTAAAAATGGTGCTATTAAATATAAAAACGAAATTGCCATCATTAAAATTCCTGAATTAATAGGAGTTCCATATTTAGCACTTACTTTTGAAAAAATATCTTTTCTTGGAAAAATACTTTCTGTTGCTAATGTAAATGGGAATCTAATAGAAGCTAGTGATAAACCATTAAGAGCACCATAAGCTGAGATTACTATCCCACCGAAGAGTACTTTTACAACATTAGGCCCAAACAGAGTTGCTGCTGCTCCTACAGTTCCTTCTTTAGCTAGTACATCTGCTGGCAGTGTTTTCAATAACGCTATATTTAACCCTATATATAAAATTATAATTAATCCTAATCCCAGAAGTATTGCTTTTGGTAAATTTTTATTAGGATTTTTTATCTCTCCACCTACACTACATGCTAACATCCAACCATCATACGCAAACATTACAGGAACTAGTGCTGTTAGTACTAATCCTATACTAAATGGTGCTGCTCCTACTGGAACTTCCATTGGTTGAAAATGAGTTCCTTTTGCAAAACCAACCATCAATAAAGATAATAATGGTATTATTTTAATAATTGTTATAATCGTTTGTACTTTCCCACCTGATTTAGCTTTAAAAATATTTAGAAGATATACAGATAGAAAAGCTGGTATAGCTATCATAGCAATATTAAGTGGCGATGACTTTATCCCTAAAAATATAGTCGCAAACGAACCAGTATAATATGCTAATACAGCTGTTAAGCCAGGCAAATATATAACTACATGCATCCAACCAGTCATAAATCCTGCTAAATCTCCATAAATTCTTCCTATATAAGAAACTAAGCCTCCTGTTTCAGGAATACAACCAGATAATTCTGAAGCAGTTAATCCTGCTAATATAGTAATTATCCCTCCTAAAACCCATGCTGTTATTGCTACTTGAGGATTTAGTTTAGAAGCTCCTAAGATCCCTTCAGCCTTAAAGAATATCCCTATTCCTATTACTATTCCTACTACCATTGCTGTTGCTAATGGTAACCCATATTTTTTCTCTAAATTTGTTCCAACATTTTCTTTCACTAATATCACTCCTTTTGATAAATTCATTTTTTAATCTATTTATAATTTATAATGAATTTATTTATTATATCATGCAATACAATTTTAATCAATCGCTAAGTAAAAACTAAGCTAAAAAGGCCACCTTTTCGGCAGCCTTTTAGTTTAATTCTCTTCTTTTACACTTTCATCTACCTCTACATTATTTTCTTCTACTTTTTCAGCAACTTCTTCTGTTATTATTTTACCTTCAGAAACTAGTTCCTCTTTTAGCTCTTCAAACCCCTTAGCTTTTGTATCTTCTCCACCATCATTAGATGCAGTATCTACAGGTTTTAGTGGTTCTAATTCTCCACCATCCATTAATATATTAAGCTCAATACCTGTAATAGTCTCTCTTTCTAATAAAGTTTTTGATATCTTATCTAAAAGATCATAGTTATCTCTAAGAGTTGTTTTTACCTCTTCATAAGCGTCATTTATCATCTTTCTAATCTCATCATCTATAGCTTTTGCAGTTTCTTCACCATAAATTTTATTTGGAAACATATCTCCATCTTTAGTTGCATCTAACAAGATAGGTCCAAATCTATCAGACATCCCTAATTTAGTTACCATGGCATGTGCTATACCTGTAGCTCTCTCAATATCATTACTCGCGCCTGTTGTTATATCACCAAAGAATACTTCCTCTGCAGCACGTCCACCTAGAAGTCCACGTATGTCTGCTAAATACTCTTTTCTGCTTCTAAGATATCTATCTTCCGTCGGTAAACTCATAGTATATCCTAGTGCAGCCATTCCACGTGGTATAATTGTAACTTTATGTACAGGATCTACAATATCTTTATAAAAAGTTTGAATCATAGCATGTCCTACTTCATGATAAGCAACAATATGCTTTTCTTTTTCTACTGTAACTCTTGATTTTCTTGCAGGACCTATAGAAACTTTTTCAGAAGCTTCTTCTAAATCTTCCATTAGTATTACATCTCTTTTCTGTCTAGCAGCTAAGATTGCAGCTTCATTTAGTAAATTAGCAAGATCTGCTCCTACAAATCCTGGAGTTTTCTTAGCTAATATATGAAGATCTACATCAGAACCTAATTTTTTACCTTTTACATGTACACGCAATATAGCTTCTCTACCTTTGATATCTGGTTTATCTACTACTACTTGTCTATCAAATCTACCTGGTCTCATAAGTGCTTTATCTAGTATCTCTGCTCTATTTGTAGCCGCTATAACGATGATTGTCTCTTCAGTACTAAATCCATCCATTTCAACTAGAAGTTGATTTAAAGTTTGCTCTCTTTCATCATTTCCTCCACCTTGACCAGACCCTCTTTTTCTACCTACTGCATCTATAAATACAATACAAGGAGCCGCTTTTCTAGCCTTTGCAAATAAATCACGAACTCTTGATGCTCCTACTCCTACAAACATTTCTACAAATTCTGAACCAGATATACTAAAGAATGGTACAGCAGCTTCCCCTGCAACAGCTCGTGCTAATAAAGTTTTACCTGTTCCTGGTGCACCTAGTAATAAAACACCTTTTGGTATTGTTGCACCTATTTTTTTATACTTTTCTGGTTCTTTTAAGAAATCTACTACTTCTATTAGCTCTTGCTTTGCTTCTTCTATTCCAGCAACATCTGTAAATTTAGTGGTTGAAACATTCTCACCATTATCTTTTGCTTTTGATTTCCCCATGTTAAATACATTAGATCCACCATTTCCACCACCTTTCATCTTATTCATCATGAAGAACCAAATTCCTACTAATAGTAGCATTGGGAACCATGATATAAGTATTTGAACTATAAGTGGAGTTTTTTCTGGATCTTCAGATTTTATCTCAACACTTGTAGTGGTAAGTGCTGTCATCAGTCTAGAGTCATCAGATACTCTGTCTGTAATCATTCGTGCTCTAAAAACTGTTTCATCAGTTTGACTCTTTTTACCAATTACATAACCTTCTTTCTCCTGTACAATTTTGAATTCACCTTTACTTGCTTTTTCTAAAAAATTGCTATAGCTTATAACTTTTTGATCTTTTGTCTTAGCATCACTCATAAGTGAAGGTATCGACATTACCATAACAACTACAAATAATAATAGAATTATTGATTTAAAGCTAAATTTATTTTTTGTTTGCTTTTGTGACTTTTCACCTTCTTTATTCGTTTCTTTCTCATCTTTTGTTTTTTTCTTAAACTTTTTTCTCATACCATATTTTATCTTATCTTGCATCTCTTGCTTTCTTTCTTTCAGTTCATCAAATTCCTCAACTGAGTTCTCTGATTCCTTCTCTTTATCTTTTTTTATCTCTTCCTGTTGTTTCTTATTTTCCTCTTGTTCATGTATCTTTTTCTCTTCATTTAAATCCTTATTCTCATTATTTTCCAAGTGATGTCACCCTCCTAAAGTTTTTCTATTTTCAATTTAATGCTCTTTGAATCAGTACTCATAAATCTTCTATCTTTTCTAATTCCACCTACCCAAACGATGTCACTATCATGTGTAATAATTGGATAGTTGCTTCTATCTTCCTTAGGAATTTTAAGATCAATAAATAATTCTTTGACTTTTTTACTTCCCTTCATTCCCACAGGATACAGTTTATCACCATTATTTCGAGAACGAATAACTAAATTATCCATCTTACTTAATGAACAATAAAATACCTCTTTTGACTCTATCTTTAGATTTTCATTTTGAACTATTTCTGCTGTTATTTGATAATTTCTCCATATAACACTACCAGGTATTTTTAAACTCACTTGGTCGTCTTCTAAAATATTTTTAGATTTTACTTCTACAATAGATATACTATCATATACTTTCTTAATAATATACTTAGAATTTCCTTGTATTTCCTTACTTCCGGTACTATCTATAAGTTTTTGTACTTCTAAAATTTTATTTCTACTAACAGAAATATCATATTTTTGGAGATATTCGGAAATAATAGCTCTTTGAATAAAATTTGTTTCTTTTTTTAATTCTTTAATACTCAAAGTATCATTAATTAAATATTTTTGTACATTACTATTAATGATACCATTAAACTCACCAATATCGGAAATTAAATTTATAATTTTTTCTTTAAAATTTACATTATATTCTCTTTCAATAGATGGTATAAGATCTAATCTAATTTTATTTCTAGTGTATATTGATTGAAAATTTGTCTTATCAGTTCTATACTGTATATTTTCATCATCTAGATAATCTAAAATCTGCTCTTTTCTGTAGCTCATAATAGGTCTTATAATATACTCTCTTTTCACTGGTATTCCTTCTAAACCCTTTAACGAAGTTCCTCGTATAAGTCTAAATAAAAATGTTTCTACAACATCATCTTCATTATGGGCCAAGGCTACTTTAGTAGCTCCTACTCTTTCTTTTATCTCTTTAAAAAATCCGTAACGAATCTCGCGACCAGCTTCCTCTTCTGATAATTTATTATCTTTTGCATATTTTTTAATCTCTACTTTTCTAGTAAATGTCTCTATTTTTTCTCTTTGCCCTAGATCAATTACAAATTTTTCATCATCATCACTATCTTCGCCACGTAAACTATGATTTATATGAGCAAAGTAAAGTGTTAAATCCATCTTTTCTTTAACATATTTTAGAAGTTCATAAAGATAAATAGAGTCTGGACCACCAGACATAGCTATAACTATTTTATCTCCTACTTCTATTAACTTTTTTCTTTTATTCAAGTCTTCAAAATTTCGTAAGTTCATAATCCCGTCCTAGTAAAGTTTATAATATTTACTTATATTTTTATATTATCTCTTATATTTTTTAATCTCTACTCCAGTATAATAATGCTTCAATATTTCTATATAAGTTTTACCTTTTTCTGATAATCCATAAGCTCCATATTGACTCATTCCAACACCATGACCAAAACCGTGACCAGTTAATATAAAATAGTTCCCACTAGATCTAATTTTAAATTGTGTACTGTATAGCTTTGCATATCCTATAGTTCCTCTAAACTTATCACCACTTAGTGTTAATGTTTTTGCTCCTGAAACATGTATTTTTTTTACCCGCTTACTTCCTGTTTCTAAAACTTTAATTTTTGTAACTCTAAATCCAAACTTTTTAGATATTTCATTTTTGGAAATCTTTATTTCCCAATTCAACTTCGATGAACGACTCTCATTACCTTTATCATTCACAGAACGTAAATAAGGCGATTTTACTCCCGGCCATACATCTTCACTATTTGCCGTTATTCCACCACTTGCAGAGTAATAAAGTGCGTTTATAGGCTTTTCTTTATATAAGATAACTTCACCACGAGTAGTATCGATTGTAGTGTTCATATTTTTATTTTCCCTATCCATACCTAGGTACATTTGAGAATTTACATTATCGTATAGATCAAAATCTTCATATTTTGAAAATCTAAGTCCATAGTACAGATAGGATCTTGCAGCTAAGGTTTGAGCTTTTATTGCTTCCTTTGGAAAATAATGACCAATTTCTGATGGAACAACTGAGTATATATAATCTTCCGATTGAACACTATTAATTGGTAAAACGTTTCCTTTATACACTATAAATTCAAAATCTCCACG
>JAGLEA010000049.1 GCA_023145315.1 Psychrilyobacter sp. | reverse complement strand
CAACCTTTCAGAAGTTTCAAAAGATTGATTATTAGAAGGTTCTTTATAACTTACCTCAATAATATCTGATTTCAGAATACTATTTTTTCGCAGCTTACTGATTAAAACAAAATTTTCATCTTTATATTTAACCGTGGCTTCATCTATTTTTTTTAATTTAATAGCTTCAAAATGACCAACCGGTACAATATATCCAACCATTGGATTCTTTAAATTTTTTATATATATATCTTTATTATATTTATAATAATCTTTCGCTTTTTTATATTCAATAACCATATTTTCTGTAGTATTATCTAGTTGGTAGATCAACTCTATATCGCCATTAATAGAAGATTGAATTTGATTTAGAATATAAAATGAATTCTTTTTTACCATAGATGGAATATATGTTGTTTTTATTATTCCAAACGGCATTTTACTTGTTGTTTCAAAAATATTTGTTTTTTTTATAAATTTCTTTTTAACTAGATAGTCCGCTAGTTGATACCGTGTACCATTGTAATAGATACCAATTCCCAAAGCTTTTATATCAATTTTGTTCGTTGACATATCTCCATTGAATCTAGTTATTCTATTTAATTTATTGTCAAATTTAAAACTCATTTTACCATTTGCTGTTATATATTCATCATTTGAAAAAAGGAAGGTTGCTATAATGAAAAAAATAAATATTTTTTTTTTCATGACCCCCTCCTTTTAAATTTAGTAATCTCTTTCTGGTGAAATCAATATACTTTTATACTCATCGAAATTTTGCAATAATTTTTCGATTCCATTTACGACACTGTTTAGTGGATTTTCTGCCGGGATAACTTCTAATAATATATTTTCAGCTATTTTTTGATCTAACCCTCTAATTCCTGCTCCACCACCAGCTAAAATAATACCCTTTCTTTTTATATCTGCAGCTAATTCCGGTGGAGTTTTTTCTAATATATATTTGATTTCCTCTATAATTCTCTTTATATGTGGTTCAATAGCCTCTTGAATCTCTAAAGAAGAAACAATAACATTTTTTGGTAATCCATTCAAGATATTTCTATCTCTTATCTCGTATGTAACCTCTTCATCATTTTCAAGAGCAGTAGCAATATTTATCTTAATATCTTCAGAAGTTTTTTCCCCAATTAATAAGTTATGTTTGTGCCTTACATATTCCATAATAGCATCATCAAATTTATCCCCTGCAACTTTTAGCGAAGATGTCCTTACAATCCCGCCTAAAGATATTACTGCGATCTCTGTTGTTCCACCACCAATATCCACAACTAAACTTCCTTCAGGGTCAAATATGTTAATTCCCACACCTAGTGCTGCTGCCATAGGTTCCTCAATCAAAAATGCTTCACGTGCTCCAGCCTCTAAAGTTACATCTATTACAGCACGTTTTTCTACTTGTGACACACCTGCAGGAACACAAATAACTACTCTAGGACTGCTTAAAAATGTTCTCTTATGCACTCTTTTGTAAAATTCTCTTAACATTTTTTCTGTTATCTCATAATCAGCTATTACTCCATTTTTTAAAGGTTTTATAGCTTTACAACTAGCTGGAGTTCTACCTATCATTTTTTTTGCATGTTCCCCTACTGCAATAATACTTTTTGTTCTAGTATTTATAGATACCACTGATGGTTCATTTAATACTACACCTTTATTTTTTACACATACCAATGTATTGGCAGTTCCTAAATCTATACCCAAATCTTCAGAAAAGACTCCAAATATACTTTTTGCCATTTTAAATATTTTCAACATTTTTAACACTCCTCCTATAATTCTATAATATCCATTATTTTAATATCTATTTTTTTTAAGTCTTCTACAAATTTTGATATAGGAAACCCCATAACATTATAAAATTCTCCATCTATTTTTTTTATTAAAACCCCTGATCCTACCCCTTGAATTCCATATGACCCTGCTTTATCCATAGGTTCCTTTGTTTTTATATACCAAGTAATTTCTTCTGGTGATAAATTCTTAAAAGTTACTATCGTAGTATCGAACCCACTTATAGATATACTTTTACTCTTATTTATTAAAGAATAACCAGTTATAACTTGATGACTCCTATTTGACAGTTTAGTCAAGACCTCAAAAGCATCATCTTCATTTTTAGGTTTTCCTAGAATAGTACCATCTAAAATCACAGAAGTATCTGCAGATACAATATAGCTATTAGGGTTTTTAATCGCTACTTCTAATCCTTTCTTTACTGCAATATCTACGATTTGATCAGA
>JAGLEA010000048.1 GCA_023145315.1 Psychrilyobacter sp. | reverse complement strand
GATTTTCATAATTTTTAAAAAGTTGAGAATCCACTAAAATTTTGAAGATCATAAAAAAACTTGTTACTTTTATATTTTTCATCTAAATTATCAGCTTCAATAGTATATACTCCACCTTGATTATTCCAAAGTTTTTCAAAATAATTCTGAACATCCATAGACAGTTTAGAGGATTTAGGAGCTATTACTCTTACATTTGCATCTAATGTATAGTCTCTCATATTTCTTTTGGTCATATTAGAAGACCCACCATTTAATATTATCTTATTTTTTTTCTCTATCAAGATTATCTTTGTGTGATACTGCTCGCCCAAAGATTTATACCATTTAACCTGAATACTACCTCTTGTTTTGTCTACCATTTTTTTTGCTGTCACTTTATTTGGTATCCCACTTTTCTTCATACCAAAAGCCTCATTATTTTGATCTAAAATCAGTTTTATATCAACACCTCTTCTAGAAGCGTTTATCAGACTTTTAACCAAAGAAGTATCTCCTAAATAAAACATCCCTATAGATATCTTATCACCTTTTTCAGTAGAGTCTATATCTTTATCTAAAGCTCTCCCGACTTTTCCCTCTGTTAAAAATTGAATCCCATACTTACCTTCATTTTCAAATTTTACAGTTGGGAGTTTTATATCTACTTTTGAAAGCTCTCCTACTGCAATTTCAGAGTCAACTATTGAGTTTATAATGTTTCCGCTGAATTTAAACCCTATGTTAGAATGATACCCACTAGCATTGTGTGGATTTGCAGAAGTTATAAATGCTTCTTTATCTGTAACTAAAACTTTTCTATGATTTCCTTTTAGGTTAATCAATTTTAAATATGATCTTATAGTAACTTTCGGTGCATCTGGACTAAATGGATTTGGTAACCATCCATATCCTTTTGTCCCAAACCAACTAAAAAAATATTTCCAAAATGTAGAATACACTACATTAGCTCCTTTAGTTTTAGTTAAATCCGTTAATATAACGTGGATTCCAGCTTTTTCTAGTGCTTCTAATTCTTCAGTATTGTAGACACCATAGAATGTATTAATCTCATCAGTTAGAAAAAATATCTCTATTTCAGGATTTTTCTCTTTCTTTTTTATAAGTGAATTTGTAATAGCGCCAGAAACTTTAGGAAAATTAAATTTATTAGCATTATAAAGATTGTTAAATAAAAAAACGTCCATAACAATAAATTTATCAGCATTAAATATTATATCTTCCATTTGATCAAAAATACGACGTTCACTATATATATTTCCATCCTTTTCAAAAGTTAAATCATAGTAGAATTCAACATTATCAGTTTTATATATAGGACTTTCCATTGAGATGTTTTTTGGTAGATTATTGCTACAACCATATAAAAAAATTAAACATATAAATAATATTTTTTTTAATGTCATCTTATTGTTCTCCTGTCTAACCAATCTAATAATTCTGTAAGTACTTCATTTTTATTTAGTTCTTGCAACATTTCATGGCGACCATTTTGATAAAGTTTTAATTCTACATTTTTATAACCTAGTTTTTTATAAAAATTATATAATCGTATTGTTCCCCGACCATATTCACCGACTGGATCCTCTTCACCTGAAAACATATATATTGGTGTTTTACTATATTTTTTCTTTTGACCTACAGCCAGGGACCTCTCTATCATATGAAATAACCCCTTAAAATATCCTGTATATGGCAATACTCCACATAAGATATCTTTTTGATATTCTTTTACACTTAGCTTATCTCTAGACAACCAACGAAATTCATCACTACCGTGGAATTTTCTATTATATAGCCCAAAAGCTAACTTATTTATAAAGGCATTTCGCTTATTTCCAATTTTTAAAAAAAACGACGATAAATAATAAGCAAATTTTATACTCATTTTTCTTGGTCGTCCTGATCCCGATAGTATTATTCCATGACTTCTAACACCACTTTCATTAATTGCTTGAGTAATAAAACTTCCCATACTATGACCTAAAATAAATAGAGGTTTATTGCCTAGTTTATTTCTGAAGATTTCTATTGCTTCAACTAATTCTTCTATCATAACTTCAAAGTTATCGTTTGCGTACCCTAAATACTCTAAATTTTCTATATTAGTGCCGTGACCTTTAAGATCAATCATCCCAACTTTATATCCCTCTTCACTTAAAAAGTTACCTACTCCATCGTATCGTTTCGAGTATTCACCCATCCCGTGGACTATAAAAACACCACCCTTTAGCTCTTTATTGATTTTGTTTTCCCATATTTTAATTTTATTCTCCATAAATCTACTCCTAATTTATTTTCTATTCTACATATATATAAGACGATTCATGACATTTTCCTATAATTTATTTTAAAAGCCTAGAAAATCAATGATTTTCTAGGCTTTATATTATCCTTTTGCTCTTTCTACATATTTCCCTGTTCTTGTATCTATTCTGATTAATTCATCCATATTAATAAATAATGGAACCATTAATTCATATCCTGTTTCAAGAGTCGCTGGCTTAAGAGCTTTTCCTGTTGTGTCTCCTTTTAATCCTGGTTCAGTATAAGTCACTTTAAATACCATATGATTCTCTAATTCTACTCCTACTGGTCTTCCTTCATAAAATAGAATATCTATAACTACTTCCTCTTTCACGTAGTTTACAGCGTCTCCTAAATCTTCTTTTTGTAATGCAATTTGATCAAATGTTTCTTGATTCATGAAGTTATAGTCTCCATCATCTTCATATAAAAATTGCATAGATTGCTTATCTAGCATGATATCATTCATAATGTCAGATGCTTTTACAGTAGTTTCATTTACTCTTCCACTAATAAGATCCTTTACTTTAAATGTAATCTCTGGTGCTCTTTGTCTTTTTCCTGAAGTTGATTGAAATCTCTCTGCCTTTAATATTAAGAAAGGTACTCCTTTTACTTCAAATGTACTTCCCGCTCTTAGTTTGTCTGCTGGTTTCATTAATTATCCCCCTAATTTTTCTTATTATCTCTTAAATTATACAAGATTTCTATTATTTCTACAAGATTTTATTTATATCAAGTTATTAAAAGTTAAAACTTCCTTCTCGGCTCCAATAGTTGTATAAGGAGTATGACCATTATATACCTTTGTTTCATTTGGTAAGATATCACACAACTTCTTTAAACTTTTAAATAGATCTTCACCATTACTCGTAGGTAGATCATATCGTCCATAGCTTCCTCTAAACATAGTATCTCCTACAACCACTATATTACTATCTTTGTGATAAAAACACTTACCTCCAGCAGTATGCCCTGGAGTATCTATAACAGTGAATCCAAACACTGTATCTCCTTCTTTTAGAGTTTTATATTCACCAATATATTTATAATCTTTCCCTGATAACATATTAGATAAGCTAAGCTCTGCCCTAGTTAGGAATTCCTTTTCTTCCTCTCCAATATACACCTCTATATTAGGATATAGCTCTTTTAGTCTATCTAATCCACCAATGTGATCAAAATGTCCATGAGTAAATATCACTTTTTCTAGAGTTAATTTATTACCTTCTAAAAACTCTCCTAATACTTCTAAATTTTCACCACCACAGTCAAATAGTGTAGCTTTATCTTCTTCCCATACTAAAAAACAATTTGTCGGCATTGGTCCTAATTTAAATTCTTTTATATTCATATTTCCTCCACTTATTTTTCTTCTAAAATATTTATCATTAAAATTAAAAGAGCCATAAGGCTCTTTTATAATATTCTTATACGTTAAATAAAAACTCCATTAAGTCTCCATCTTTTACTACGTAGTCCTTTCCTTCTACACCCAAAGCTCCAGCTTCTTGAGAACCCTTCCAACCACTATTTTTTATAAAGTCGTCATAAGGTACAACTTTAGCTCTGATAAATCCCTTTTCAAAATCTGTATGGATCTCTCCAGCAGCTTTCGGAGCAGTATCTCCTACTTTTATTGTCCAAGCTCTTACCTCTTTTACACCTGCTGTAAAGTAAGTTTGAAGACCTAGTAATTTATATCCACCACGAATAAGTCTGTTTAATCCAGGCTCTGTAACTCCTAATTCCTCTAAGAACATCTCTCTATCTTCCTCATCCATCTCTTGTAATTCTGACTCAACTTGAGCTGAAACTACTACTACTTCTGCATTATTTAGAGTTTTTACATACTCTTTTACTAACTCTACATATTTATTTCCTGTAGCTATATCAGAATCTGCAACATTAGCTGCAAACATCATAGGTTTTACCGTTAGTAATTGATATCCCTTTATAGTTTCTAATTCCTCTGCTGTTAATTCCAAAGTATTTAGTAATTTTTCATTTTCTAAATGAGTCTTGCATTTTTCTAGTACAGGAACTAGTGCCATTGCCTCTTTGTTTTTTGATCTAATTAATTTTGCTTGTTTTTCAAATGCTCTTTCACACGCTTCTAAATCTGCTAAAATTAGTTCTGCATTAATTACTTCGATATCCCTGATTGGATCTACTGAACCATCTACATGGATTATGTTTTCATCATCAAAACATCTTACTACTTGACATATAGCTTGAGTATTTTTTATATTTGTAAGGAATTTATTTCCTAATCCCTCACCACTAGCAGCACCTTTTACTAATCCTGCTATATCTGTAAATTCTACTGTAGCATGTTGAACTTTTTGTGGATTGATTATCTTTGCCAACTCTTCTAACCTTGAGTCAGGTACTGTTACCATTCCTACATTCGGCTCTATTGTACAAAATGGATAATTTGCAGCTTCTGCAGCTCCCGCTTTTGTAATTGCATTAAATAATGTTGATTTCCCTACATTTGGAAGACCTACTATTCCTATTCCTATCATTTTATTTGCCTCCTAATTTTTTCTGAAACTTGCTTATTTATCTAGTAATTTTAACATAATTAGTATACAATTGTAAATGTTTATTATATTAATACAGAGCTAAATTTGAGTTTTAAAGGAGTTATTTTATGAGTATATATATATTGTTTTATTTTCTATTTTATTTTACATTAGGGAGTAGTTTACCTTATTTTTCACAATTTTTTGTGAATTTAGATATATCAGGATCAAATATAGGACTTATTTTTGCTAGTAGTTCTTTTTTATCTATGATTTTTCAGCCATTTATTGGATATCTTAATGATAGACTCAAGAAATATAGAGAACTTCTAAGTTTAATGGTTATACTTAGTTCTATATCACTTATTTCTATGACATTTACGAGTAATTATATATCTATATTAATATTATACTCTATCTATTTTATTACTATGTTTTGTGAGATGCCTCTTATGGATACAGTTTCATTGAGAACTCATCATCCTTTTGGAAAGATTAGATTATGGGGTTCTATTGGATTTGCAGTAGGAGCTATAGTTTCAGGAAAAGTTATAGAGTTTTTTGGATTAACGTCATTTTTATATCTTGCTACTGTTTTAGGAATTCTTACTGTAATTACTATTCTAAAGTTACCCATAGAAAAGAATAGCGACACAATCGCACATGAAAAAATGGATCTAAAAAAATTATTTTCAAATAAAAAATACTTAATTTTTATTCTAGTTTCTGCATTATTTTTAGGAACAAATAATGGTAACAATAGTTATTTTGGAGTATATTATAAAGAAATTGGGGGAGGGATTGCACTTCTTGGTACTACGATATTTCTGATGACCTTTAGTGAAGTACCATTTATGAGTATTTCAAATAAATTAATAGCTAAAAAAGGAGTGGAATTTGTCGTAACTTTATCTGTATTTTTTCTAGTAGTAAGGTGGGGGATCTATTTCTTCTTTCCTAATCCAAAAATTATTACAGGAACATTTTTCTTTCAAGGAGCCTCAATAGGACTATTCTTTGCTGTAGCAAATTTATATGTTAGAAGCATAGTTGATAGAAACATTCTAGGAACTGCTATTACAATATTTATGGCAGCTGGTTCTTTAGGTGGGATCTTTATTCAATATATTTCAGGTGTAATTATAGAGTCACACTCCTCTATTTATATCTATATTGTATTTTCAGGTATAACATCTATAGCACTTCTACTTATGTTTATTACAAAAAATATAAAAATCAAATAAATTTAAATCCTATCAAATTTCAAATAGAAAGGACACTCAGTATTGAGTGTCCTTTCTAGGTTTTCTATCTTAACTAATATTAATTTTTTTCAATACTTTTTTCTATAAAAAGAAGACCTTTAATGTGTCTTTCTATTAACTTATCAAAAGTTAAATTAAACTCTTTTTGGGTTTTATTTTCAATTAGATTTAAAGGTATATAATCAATTAGTCTTGCATAAGACATTAAATTATATCTAGTTGTAGAACCTTCACTACCAAATTCCCATTTATTAATATTTTTAATAATTCTAATTAAATTAGGATCATTTTTTTGAATATCTTTTGATAAAATAGTTTCCAACCTAGTACTATTTATTTTTGAATTTCCATCAATATATACTCCAATTTCTTCTATACACTCCTCTTTTGATAACTTGTTTAAATAATTAATAGACTTTTTTCTATCTAAACAATCCAAGATATCGTCATAACCGTCAACTATAAAGTATAAACTTTTACTCATACAATTAATTCTTATAAAAGTTTCATAATGTGATCTATAGTCATCTTTTTTTTCATATATTTCATTTATTTGATTTCTAAAATTATTCTCTTCGATTACATTGGAAATACGATCATTCCACCAATGACTACTGACACCTATTTCAGTTCCAATAAAAAAAACTTCATTAACTATATCTCTATCTTCATTAAAATCAAGTACAGGATCAAAATATATGTTTCCTAATTTCCCAAGTTTCTTTAAATGGATTTGATTAGTTTTACTTTTGTATTCAATTTCATACTTAGCCTCTTTATTTTTAAATTCTATAGAGTTGAACTAATTTGTTAAATACTTATTCCATTTATTTTTTAATAAAGATTTATCTTTATTCTGAATGACATAATACAAATCTTTTTTAGAAATCTTTTCAGTGTTGATATAGTAACCAAGTTTTTCCATATAATCTAAAAAATGCCATTGAAGATTTGATTTTACTGGGTTTAATTTTTTAAATTCTTTACATAAGTTATCAAAAGTAAATAAATATTTTTCCATATTTTGCTTTACTCCT
>JAGLEA010000047.1 GCA_023145315.1 Psychrilyobacter sp. | reverse complement strand
TTCAACCAGTCATAATCATCCATTGTAGAGTAGTTATCGCCATAACTTGTATATCCTCCCAATTTTATAGAAAATCTATTTGTAGGAGTTATTTCTATTTCTCCTCCTATCATAGTTACACCATCCATCCTCCAGTCTAGTTCTGATAGTCTATCATCACTATTTTTATCTTTGTAAATTAGTTCGCGGGTATCCATGTTTTTTATTTGTGTTCCTATTGAGATATTAAAATATTTTTCATTTACGATTTGTCCCTTTTCAGCCATTGATAATGTAGAAAAAATCAAGATTCCAAAGACGACTTTTAAATTTAGTTTCATTTGTTCCTCCAGTTTTAATTTTTTTTGAATATATCTTTTCGTAACCTATGATATCCGTCAAAACAAAATCTATTAATTACAAATATAGTGAAAATTATAGATAAAATTCTTATAGAAAATATCGAAATCATAATACTAATTTGATATTTAATGGCAACAAACGGCGACGCACCTGCCAGTATTTGACCAGTCATCATACCTGGAAGTGCCACTAGTCCTATTGTTGCCATATTAGCCAAATCAGGCTTTATAGAGGATAAAAGAGCAACTTTATAATATCCTTTTAGAGCCTCTAATTTTGTTGCTCCCATAGATAGAAGATAAAAATAGGAATCTTCATCATCTCTTAGTCTTGAAAAGAAATTATTTAATAAAATAATTTGCCCCTTTAAAATATTTCCTAGTAGCATCCCACTAATAGGAATCATATAACGAGCTTCGAAGTATCCTGTTTGAGGTAAGATTATATAATTATATAAAGTATATATTATTATCCAGGAAAAAAACATGGACCCAAAAATAGGAAGTAACAGTTTTTTATAATGTAATTTCACCATATCTATCGCCGATAGAGATGCTATAAATAGCATAACTAATATATATATGAAATTTATTAAAATATTATCGTATTTAAATATATACTCTAAATATATTCCTACAAGAAACAATTGAATAATCATACGAACAACAGAAATAGTTACTTTTTTAAGAATATTTATTCTAAAAAAATTTAATCCCCATATAAGTATGAATAAAGGTATTAGAAGGAGAAATATACTCCAAAATGAAATAATCATTCTACCACCCCATTACTCTAAATTCATCATAGTCAAGCCATTGATTATCATGAGAAGATACTATAATAGTTTTTTCTAAACCTTTTATAACCTCAATTACTTTAATCTTTAGATCGTGATCAAGCCCTGATGTTATTTCATCCAAAAGAAGGATTTTTTTGTCTAAAAGTAGAACTAATATAATAGCAATCCTTTGTTTTTCTCCTCCAGAAAGTGATTTCGGTGATTTTTTTAGGATTTTTTCATCTAATTGTAACTTTTCTAAAAGCTCTATCAATTTTTTTTTTGAATAGTTAATTTTTCTATTTTTTTTAAACGAAAATATTAATTCTATATACTCTTCTACGCTATTTTCACTAAAAGTTATATTTTGACTGATATATGCTATATTACTCCTAACATTATAGATTTCTTTAGCGTTTAAAATAGTGCCATCAATAGTTATACTTCCACTATCAATAGGAATATATCCCATAATCACCTTTAAAAGTGTTGATTTACCAGCACCAGAAGGCATTCGTAGGAGTATTTTTTTATTTTCTTCTAGGTTTAAATTTAGATTAGTAAAGATTTTTTTATTTTTTAAAAATAAGTTAACATCTTTTAATTTTATCATCTAACCTCCAATTATTTTGAATATAATTTTTTATATTTATAGTAATTTGTAATGACATTTTTTACAGTGTATTGCGAGTTTAAATATGGTATCTTTTCTACATCAATATCACCATTAGCATCTAACCTCCAATTAGCTATAACATCCTCTCCTTGAGAAAAAGCAGACATAGCAAGGGTAATATTACCATTATATTTATTAAGTAAATATTTTAGATGAAGAGTTCCTATCCTAATATTAGTTTCTGGATCTAATAGTTTTTTATATGTTATATTTTCATCATATAGTTTAGCCGTTTTTAAACTTATTTGCATCAAACCAAAGTATGTACTTTTAAATATTAAATCAGAATCAAATAAACTTTGTTCCCTAATCAAACTATAAATAATAGCCTCTTCAACCTCGTTTTTTGTACTATATTTTGCTACAAAACCATTATAATACCTTGGGTATAAATGAGGATATAAGTTTGAATACCTACTGAATTCTATTTCTACTCGAAGAGCTGATTTTAAAGCTAAAGTATATAGTTGATTTTTTTCTGCATAAATTGTTTTTAGATAATACTCAAATATTTTATCATTAGGAAAACTAATTGAATTAGTTTCAATTGTAAGTAGTTCTGGGTCTCCTAGTGTAGATAATTCTTCTAAAAGCGCTATTTCATCTTTATAAATTCTGTTTTTATAGCTTATGGGGTATTCTTCTAAAGTTCGTGTTGTTTTTGTAATATTATATGCCACTTGATAATAATAAGAATTTAAATTATGTTTAATAATCCAATTAAGATAATTAGGGTTTTTACTTTCATTATAGAGTAAATTTCTGTAGTACCCAGCTAAATTTGAATTTGGATATTTTTGAATATAAGTTATTGCTGACTTCTTAAATAGGTCCATCTGTTTTGATTGGAAGTACGATCTTGTTAAAAGTTCATGTCCACTATCTGTAGATAATTTTTTTGCCCACAAAATAGAGCTCTCATAATCTTCTAGGATAAAATAAATTCTCCCAATAGAATAAACTGCATCAGATAAATATGGACCTTCACCTACTTTTTTATACTTTTCAATAGCTTCCATGGGTTTATTAAGTTTTTTTAGAGCATTTCCATAGAAATAATAATCACTATCATTATTTTCTGCTTGCTTACTTATAAGTTCTATCATTAAATTATATTCTTTTCCCTCTTCCAAAATATTAAGTATATCAGTAACTATTGTTTTACTTTTAAACTTAGAAAAAATAGTATTTTTATAAACATTATAAAACTCTATAAATAAACCTTTAGAGTACAAATAACGGCCAACCATTTGGAGATCCGAATCTTTTAAATTATCTAGATGAGTATAATTCCTTTGATATTTAGACTCCATAATATACTTATAATATGGATCGGTAGATGTTAAAATATTTAGTGCTTTTTTTTCATACTCATCTGAAGTAAGTGAATAGTAACCTTTTATAAGTGAAGAATACTGATTGTTTGCACTTTCTACTTTCCCCAGTCTAGAGTAAATTTCTCCCAAATAAAAACCTCGTTCAAATTCAAACAAATTAGTTTTTTTACTTCCTGTAAATTGTAAATATTTTGGAGTGTAAATACTAGAATCTAGAAATTTAAGAGAAGATCTTAATTCTCCTAATTCATAGTAGGTCATCCCTATAAAATAATTTGGATAATTTGATTTTGCCAATTTTGAGTCACCATAAGTTTTTATATAGTTTTCAAATTCAATTTTTGCATTTTCATAATCCTTTTTTAAATAAAGATTCTTAGCGTGTATGAAAGCCCTATAGTTGTCTATAGGTTCGTATGAAAATAGTATAGAAAATACAAATAAATATAATAAAATAATTTTTTTCATAATAGATACTCCTTTAGTTTCTAGTAGAAACTGTGATATTTGTCTTAAAGTTATGATAAAGTATACCATAAAATTAAACATTTAAAATACCAGTTTTAATTGAATTTAAAATAAGGTATAATTACTAAGATAACTATCTTTCACGTTTAAAATGAAAATATAAAAATAGAAATTTAGAGAAAAAGAATTTATATAAGCTATTAATAAAAGGGGTCAAATCATGAATAAAATAAAGATTTTAGATGAAAGCGTATCTAATATCATCGCAGCGGGAGAAGTCGTTGAGAATCCTGCTAGTATGATAAAGGAATTAATAGAAAATTCCTTGGATGCTAAAGCAAAAACTATAAGAGTAGAAGTAAAAAATAGTGGTCGGGATGTTAGATTAGTAGATACAGGAATAGGAATGGAAAAAGAAGATTTATTTCTATGTGTAGAGAGACACGCTACTAGTAAAATAAAGGAGAAAGAGGACCTATTTAATTTAATTAGCTATGGATTTAGAGGTGAAGCCTTAGCATCTATCGGATCTATTTCTAAGATGATAATATCTACAAAAACTGAAACTTCTAAAATAGGCCATAAAATAAATTTGAATGCAGGTAGAGTTACTAAATATGAGGAAATATCCAAAGTAGTCGGAACAGAAATATCTATAAAAGACTTATTTTTTAATACACCAGCACGATTAAAATTTTTACGTAAAAAATCTACCGAATATGCACGGATAAGGGAGATTGTATTAAAAGAAGCACTATACAATTGCGATGTTTCATTCATACTTGTTTTAGATGGTAGGGAAGTTGTAAAAACTAGTGGTCGTGGGATGGAAAATGTGATTTTAGAACTCTTTGGTAGATTAACACTAAAGAACTCAAACAAATTTTCTTTAGGTTATTGGGGAAATATGGAACTTCTAAAATCAAATAAAGAGTCTATCTATACCTTTGTAAATGGTCGATATGTTAAATCTAAAACTATAGAAAAAGCTATTTTAGACGGATATTATACAAAATTAACTAAGGGAAAATATCCTTTTGCAATAATATTCTTTGATATTTCACCAGAAAAAGTCGATGTTAATGTACACCCTTCTAAAAAAATCGTTAAATTTGTAGATGAAGAAGGTGTTTATAAAGAGGTGTTATCTCAAATATCAGAGGCAATTTATAGCAATGATAGAGATAGTTCAAAAACCTTGACAGTTGAAGAGATATCTAATAATATAATAGTAAAAAACGATGTTATTAAAACTAATCAAGGAACTTTTGAGCTTATAGATACTAATAAAGCTTCTAATAATGAAAATCGAACTATAACACCAGAGGAGCATATTGAAAATCCTGAGACTTTAAAAAATAAAGTTTTAGAGAGAATCGCTAAAGCAAGTCAGAATAGTTATGATGAAAAGGAATACTCAGTACCAATCATACCAAGTTTTGATTTGAGCACACCTGATACAGAGCAGATAGAGGAAGTACAGAGTGAATATAGCGAAAAAGAAAAAGTAGAAAAAGATATTAAGAGTAAAGAAGAATTTTTAGAGGATCAAGTATCAATAG
>JAGLEA010000046.1 GCA_023145315.1 Psychrilyobacter sp. | reverse complement strand
TATAAGGTATTAGCACAATTACATAATATGTATATTCTAGTAGAAACAGAACACGAGTTAGAAATATATGATCAACATATTGTTCATGAGAGAATACTATATGAAAAATTAAAAGAAGATCATTATAATAAAAAAATATCAATTCAAAATTTATTAGTTCCAATTAAACTTGAGTTTACAGGTTATGAAATAGAAATAATTAGAGGAAATTTAGATCTATTTAATGAATTTGGATTTGAAGTAGAAGAATTTGGAGATGATGAAGTATTAATTAGAGGAGTCCCTATATTTAACTTTAGAGTGAGTGTAGAAGAAACTTTTAGAACCCTTTTAGAAGATCTAGGAGGTGGAGATCCACGAGAAAAAGTACTAATCTCTATGTCGTGTAGAAACGCAATCAAAGCTGGAGAAAAATTAACTTTTCAGGAGATGGATAAAATCATAGGGGAACTTCACAAAATAGGTAAGTATACTTGCCCTCATGGAAGACCTATAATTCTAAAGATGACATTTGATGAGATGAATAAAAAATTTAATAGAAAATAAAATAAAATAAAGGTGCAAAAAAAGTTTTTTTTGTGTAAACTAAATTAGACTAAAACAGTTTGAAGGGAGCAAAAAATGGTTAATGTAAATATTATCTGTGTAGGAAAAATCAAAGAAAAATATATAAACCTCGGGATAGATGAATTTACAAAACGCTTGTCTGCTTACAGTAAGCTCAAAGTTGTCGAGTTAAAAGAAGATGGAAATGATAAAAATAGAAACCAAGCCATGGAAAAAGAAGCCAAGCAAATAATAGAAACTATTAGAAAAAATAAAGGGTATTCAATTTTAATGGACATCGGTGGGAAAAAGTTTTCTTCTGATGAAATGTCAAAAAAAATAGAACAAATTACTGTTAATGGACACAGTACAATTAATTTTATAATTGGTGGATCATATGGGGTTACAAAAGAGGTCAGAAATGAAGTTGAATTAAGAATGAGTTTTTCAGACCTAACTTTTCCTCATCAATTAATGAGATTAATTTTATTTGAACAAGTGTATCGATGGTTTAGTATATTAGGAAATAGTAAATATCACAAGTGAGGTGGGTAAAATGTACGCGGTTGGAGAAAGCTTTGATTACATGATAGAAGATGAAGAAATAGATGTATCAGTAGTAGGCGATATTATGGTTCATGGAAATGAATATTTAATCGGTGAAGACTTAGATGGATTAAGATATGTTTTTATATATAAAGAGGATGAAGAAATAGTAGAAATTATCGAAGACTATAACGACTCTAGTGAGATTATGGAAAATTGGGAAGACGAATACTATGCTGGTGGAACTAATATAGGTGATTGGGATGATGATTCGTATTATGAAAGAGAGGATTCTATCAGTGGTTCTTCAGAAGATTCATATGCAAACTATACAGAAGAAGAAAATTATAATGAGTCAGATGAAAATGTTAATTCTTTTATCTCAGAAGACTCACATGTAAATTATACAGAAACAGAAAATTATAGTGAACTAGAAGAAGATCTTAATTCTTTTATTTCTGGATTGATGGGTGGATAAGATGAAATTAAAAGTGAAAACCAAAGATAGTTTTGGTGAACAATATGAAAACATTTTTTTAGCAAAAAAAGATATCAACAAACTAGGGACTAAGTATAGCTATGTTGATGAAAATACAAACGTTAGAGTCTTTATCCTAAAAGATAAAGTTCAAATTATTCGTGAGGGAGAAATTACAAGTAAACAGCTTCTTAAAAAAAATGAAATAACAGATTTTTTATATCAAACTTCACATATGAATAGAAATTTTAAAATTTTTACAAAAGATTTGATAATAGCTAATAATAAAATAAGTGCAGTCTATTCTATTTTGGAAGGTAAAGAAACAGTGAATGAATTGACGCTAGAGATAGATGAACTATAATAGTATGGTAAAATCAGATGTAATATGATAGAATAGAGCAAAAGATTGCTCTATTTTTATTTATAATATATTTTTAGGAGGCAGGATGAAAAAAATGTTTTTATTGACGATAATGTTCCTAAATATAGGAGTTTTGACGTTTGCTATTGAAGAAGAAAAACCTGATGATACCATAATAATGCAAGAAATAAACCGAACTTTGGTTAGGGAATTAACTAGTTTTTATGGTGGATATGATTTAATCTATTCAGATGGAATTAAAGAAGATAACATATATTTCCTTATCAACGAGATTAAGTATGGAGATCAACTAAGAAAAAAATATGATTATAGTAAATTAAAAGATGGTGAAACTGTCAAGTTAAACCTAGATCAAGGAATTGAACTATCTAATATTTCTAAAATCAACAAATTAAAAGTTGTAGGTAAAACAAATAAAAATGCATTAGTAAATTATGAAAAAATAGATGAAAATTTAATAATTTTCTTTTCAAGTATAGGTGAATATCAAGTAACTTTCACAGATCGAAATTCTAAAACAAGGATGATAACTTTTATAAAAACAGAAAAATATACTCCAAAATTAGAAAATATTGAAGGTAATATAAGAAACTCATATGAAGCGAAGAACAATAGGTTTTTAAATGAAAATATGCAAGTTTTAAAATCATTTTTTCCTGATTCTGAAATTACAGAAGAAGGGCTCTTTTACAGTTTAGAATTAAATGAAAAAAATAAAAATTATGAGGAAGTAAGAGTCATAGCTAAGACCTTAGTTAGTCATTATAAATTAGAAGATGATAAAAGAATAGAAGTTATTACAGCATATTTAGAAGCCCTTAAAAATTTAGGTGATACAGACAAGTATCTTTCATTCCTAGAAAAAATCACAATCTATTATAAATCTAGTAGATACTACAAGTCATATAAAGAAGAGTTTATAGAGGCTGCACTAGAGCATAAGTATTATAGTAGTACTTCCCTAAAAATTGCTCTAGAGATGTCGTTAGATAGTTCTAATCTAGTTGCTCATGAATATCTAGGTGACTATTATAGCAGCAAAGAAAACTATGATAAAGCAATTCCTTACTATGAAAATTCAAAAAAAATAGGGAAAATAGCAGTCATTTATTTAGAAACTAATAACATTAAAAAACATCAAGAATTAAAAGAGAATGCTAGTAAAGCTCAGTTAGAAGAAATTAATAAAATAGAGAAAGAGTACAAGAAGAAAAAAGAATTAGAGCGTTATATGGGGACTGCTGAAAAATATGTCATCGAAGATAGACTACAAGAAGCAGAATTATATTATAAAAAATTACTAAAAGAAGATATCTCATTAGATATGAGAAGTAATGTTAAATATAAATTAATCGATTTATATTATAATTTAAACGAGTATCATACAGCAAGTGCAATCCTAAAAGATGTCGATGTCAACGTTTTAAACGAAATATATCTTGGAAATTATTACTATCTAGGTGGTATGATCAACTATAACTTACAAAAATATGAGGAAAGTATAGAATATTTTAATAAGTTAATTGAGGAATTTCCAGATTCTTCTGAAAGTAATAGAGGAAAAATATATATAATAAAAATAAATAAATTAAACAAAAAATAAATTTAAAAGAGGTAGATTAATGAGTCAATCAGTAGAAAGTCACGATCACATTATGCAAGATAAGTGGAATAAGGTAGAAGAGATAAAAGCTATGGGGATAGAGCCATTTGGAAGAAAATATAGCAAATTAAATATGGTAGCTGATATTATAAATTCAGAAGTTGAATTTGATAAAGATCCTGAGAATTATAATCAAGTTTTTCAAACTGCTGGTAGAATAATGGCATTTAGACCTGCTGGTAAGAAAGCAGTATTTGGACATATCGAAGATCAAACAGGAAGAGTGCAATTCTACATCAGAAAAGATGAAGTCGGAGACAAAGCATTTGAAGTAATCAGTAAAATTGGAATGGGTGACTTCATCGGAATTAAAGGTGGAGTATTCAAAACAGGTAAGGGAGAATTTACTCTTAGAGCGTCAGAATTTGAATTTTTATCAAAAAACATTAAACCATTGCCAGATAAATTTCACGGTTTAACAGATGTTGAAACTAGATATAGACAAAGATATGTTGATTTAATTATGAATAAAGATGTAAAAGATACTTTTATCAAAAGAGCTAAAATAGTAAGTCATATTAGAGAATTATTAACTCAAAAAGATTTCTTAGAAGTAGAAACACCTATGATGCATCCAATAGTTGGAGGAGCTTCAGCAAGACCATTTGTTACTCATCATAATACATTAGATATGACATTATACCTAAGAATAGCTCCTGAATTATATCTTAAAAGATTAGTTGTCGGAGGATTTGATAAAGTATTCGAAATCAATAGAAACTTTAGAAATGAAGGTATTTCAACTAGACATAACCCTGAATTTACTATGATGGAATTATACCAAGCATATGCTGATTTTGAAGATATAATGGATCTAACAGAGGAAATAATCACAAGTTGTGCTAAGGAAGTTTTAGGTACTACTATGGTTGAATATAATGGAAAAACTATTAACTTAGAAGGATTCAAAAGAATTCATATGGTTGATATAGTTAAAGATGTTACCGGTGTAGATTTCTGGCCTGAGATGAGTGTAGAAAAAGCTAAGACACTTGCTAAAGAGAACTCTGTTCATCTTGATAATCATATGGACACAGTAGGACATATTATCAATGAATTTTTTGAACAAAAATGTGAAGAAACAATCGTGCAACCTACATTTGTAATGGGACATCCAGTAGAGATATCTCCATTAGCAAAGAGAACAAAAGATGATGGTAGATTTACAGATAGATTTGAACTATTTATTGATGCTAGAGAATACGGAAATGCATTCTCAGAATTAAATGACCCTGCTGATCAAAAAGGTAGATTTGAGGAGCAAGTAGAAGAAGCTAATAAAGGTAACGATGAAGCTAATGCAGTAATTGATGAAGACTATATCAATGCATTAGAGTACGGTCTTCCACCAACAGGGGGATTAGGAATTGGAATCGATAGATTGGTAATGCTATTAACTGGAGCACCATCTATAAGAGATGTAATTATGTTTCCACAAATGAGAAAAAAATAATTTTATAAAATATTTAGACACAGATAAGTCTGTGTCTTTTTTTGTGGTACAATATAAATAAAATATAAAAAGGAGAGTTAATTATGGCAAGAGGGTATGATGAATCTAAGGATAGAAAAAATAAGATATCACTATTTGGTAAAACATTGGTTAGAAGATCAAAATCAACATGTGAACTATGTGGTGAATCAGGTCAAAAATTAAATATATTTGAAGTAGGAAAAATAGAAGTAGAACCCGATTATGAGAGGTGTCTTCATATTTGTAATACATGTATGGATACTATTGATAGATTAAAAAAAGCTAAAGAAAACGACTTAAGATTTTTAAATCATGCAATATGGAGTGAAGTAAATATAGTAAAAGCTACAGCTATAGATGTTATAAATCAAGTTGAAGGAAAATATTCATGGATAGATGACCTTCTAGATATGGTATATATGGATGATGAGTTAAAAGGAATTTTAGATAAAATAAAGAAGTAGCAGTACTAATTTAATATCTAAAGCTACTCTAAAATAAATATAATTATATAAATTTTAACTTTTTTTTAAGATAAGAATTGATTTTTTATTAAAATTATAGTATCATAAAGGGTATCAAAATATCATTATAAATATATTATATATTTTCAAGGAGGAAAAATGTTTAAATTTTTACAAAAAATTGGTAAAGCCATTATGGTTCCTGTAGCAGTATTACCTGCAGCAGCAATCTTATTGGGTATTGGTTATTGGATAGATCCAACAGGTTGGGGTGCAAATAATGCAGCTGCGGCAATCTTAATAAAAGCTGGTGGAGCTGTTATAGATAATATCGCTATTTTATTTGCTGTAGGTATTGCTTACGGAATGTCTAAGGATAAAAATGGAGCTGCTGCACTAGCAGGTTTAGTTGGTTATAAAGTTCTAACAACTTTATTATCTCCAGGAGCAGTAGCACAAATTCAAAATATTGATGTTGCTAATGTATCCGCTGCATTCGCAAAGATTGAAAATCCATTTATAGGTATACTAGTCGGTGTTGTTACTGCAGTTACTTATAATAAATTCAAAGATGTTGAGTTACATAAAACTCTTTCATTCTTCTCTGGTAGAAGATTAGTTCCTATTATAATTGCAGCAGGAATGATTCCTATAGCACTTATATTAATGTATGTTTGGCCTGCAGTTTTTGGTGGGTTAGTAGCATTTGGAACAACGATCTCTAAGATGGGACCTTTAGGAGCTGGAATCTATGGTTTCTTAAATAGATTATTAATTTCTGTAGGATTACACCATGCATTAAATGCAGTTTTCTGGTTTGATGTAGCAGGAATCAATGATATTGGTAACTACTTATCAAACACTCCTAGAATAGTAAACGGCGTTAATACAACTGGAATGTATATGGCAGGATTCTTCCCTATCATGATGTTTGGTCTAGTAGGAGCAGCAGCAGCATTCGTTAAAACTGCAAAGCCTGAAAATAGAGCTAAGATCTCTTCTATCATGATCGCAGCAGGATTTACTGCATTCTTTACTGGTGTAACTGAGCCAATAGAATTCGCATTTATGTTTGTTGCACCAGGATTATATTTAATACATGCTGTATTAACAGGATTATCTTTATATATCGCAGCAACAATGCACTGGACTGCAGGTTTTGCATTCTCAGGTGGATTCATTGACTTCGTATTATCATCTAGATCAGAAATGGCAAATAAACCTTATATGTTAATAGTAATGGGATTAGTATTTATGGTTGTTTACTATCTTTTATTCGTAACAATAATCAATAAATTTAACCTTAAGACACCAGGTAGAGAAGATGCAGAAGAAGATGCAGAAGAAGTTTCTGCTCCTACATCTCATACTGAAACTGCTCAATTAATATTAGAGTATCTTGGTGGAAGTGAGAACTTAACTGATATCGATAACTGTGCTACTAGATTAAGATTAGAAGTAAAAGATCAATCATTAGTTCAAAAAGATAAGATCAAAAAAATTACATCTGGTGTTTTAACTCCAGGAAAAACTTCTGTTCAAGTAATTGTTGGACCACATGTAGAATTTGTATGTGATGAGTTAAAAAGATTAGCTAAATAATTAGAAGTAATTATACAGCTAGATAAAAATAGAGAGAAGCTCTTAGGAGCTTCTCTCTATTTTTATCTAATATATATTATATTGTTCATTCATATTTTTAATTCTAGCTAAAGTTCTAGTTTTCCCTATTATAGAGATAACGTTATATAGTTCAGCCCCTTTACCTTGCCCTGTAATTATAGCTCTTAAAGGCATATACACTTTACCAGGTCCTGTTCCCAAAGTTTCTAAAGTATCTAGTAACATAGATTTAGCAGCATCTACTGTGATCTCTTCCTCAGCCTCTTCTAATTTAGCTATAAAGTATTTTATAGCTTTCAATTCATCTTCACCTTTTAGAGCATTGTGCAATCTCTCAATAGGTTTTCTTACTTTTTTACTCATATCTTCTGTAGTTTCAGGTAGTGAAAATTTATCTACATAATATATATCAGCTAGTGTTGCTAATTCTTTTAATGTTGTTGCAGGTTCTCTTAATATTTCCACGACTCTTTCCAAAGTTTTTATTTCTGCATCACTTGGATTTTTAGATACAAATTCTCTATTAATGAAGAAGTTTGTAGCTAATTTAGTCAATTCTCCTAAATCTTTCATTCTCATATGTTGATTATTTACCCAACCTAATTTTTCTAAATCAAAGATTGGTCCACCTAGGGATACTTTTGTAATATCAAAAGTTTCTATAAATTCATCAAGTGTAAATATTTCTTTATTTTCTCCTACAGAATATCCCATTAATCCAAGAAAATTTATCATTCCCTCTTTTAAATATCCCTCTTCTACATAGTAATTTAATGATACAGGATTTTTTCTTTTTGAAATTTTAGTTCTATCTGCGTTTCTAAGTAGTGGCATATGAATAAATTGTGGCATATCCCATCCAAATGCTTCATACATTCTTATGTGTTTAGGTGTAGAAGCTATCCACTCTTCAGCTCTAATAACATGAGTTATTCCCATTAGATGATCATCGACCACATTAGCTAAGTGATAAGTTGGAAATCCATCTCCCTTTAGTAAAACTTGATCATCAATATTATTATTTGCAAATTTTACTTCTCCTCTTAAAACATCTTTTATAATAGTTTCACCATCATATGGCATTTTTAATCTAATAACATAGTCTTCTCCAGCCTCTAATTTAGCTTTGATTTCTTCTGACGATAAAGATCTACAGTGTCCATCATATCCAGGAGCTTTTTTCATAGCTTTTTGTCTCTCTCTTAATTTATCTAATCTATCTCTAGTACAGAAACAATAATATGCTTCTCCTTTTTCTACTAACTCCTTTGCATATTTTCCGTATAGATCAAATCTTTCTGATTGTCTATAAGGTCCAAAATCTCCACCTACATCAGGCCCTTCATCATAAAATAAATCTAACCATTTTAATGAATCAAAAATTTGCTTTTCTGAATCAGCAGTTGATCTAGTTTGGTCGGTATCCTCTATTCTTAGTAAAAATGACCCACCATTTTTTTTAGCCATAGCTAAGTTAAATAATGCTATATAGGCTGTTCCTACATGGGGATCTCCTGTTGGTGAAGGTGCTATTCTGGTTCTTATTTCTTTACACATATCTTGTTCCTCCTAAAATTTTCTAAATTATAATAAACCTTATTTTTTCATCCATCTCAAATATGCAGTTATAAAACTATCTATTTCTCCGTCCATTACTGCTTTTACATTTCCTATCTCTTCACTCGTTCTATGGTCTTTTACCATGGTATATGGTTGGAATACATATGACCTTATTTGGTTACCCCAACTATTATCTGATTGTTCACCATGAAGTTTTTTTAATTCATCCTCTCTTTTTTTCATCTCAATCTCTAATAATTTAGATTTTAACATCTTTAGAGCTGTTTCCCTATTTTGGAGTTGTGATCTACCACTTTGACACCCTACGATAACACCTGTAGGAATATGTGTCATTCTGACTGCAGAGTCTGTAGTATTAACATGTTGCCCTCCAGCTCCTCCAGCTCGAAATGTGTCAACTTTCAAATCACAAGCTTTTACTTCTATATTGATAGTATCGTCTATTTCAGGTGTTACATCTATAGATGCAAAAGAAGTGTGCCTTTTTTTAGCAGCATCAAATGGAGATATTCTTACTAGTCTATGAACTCCTTTTTCACCCTTTAGATACCCATAAGCTCGTAATCCACTAACTAATAAAGTTATAGATTTTATTCCAACAGTGTCTCCAGCTTGGTAATCTAACTCCTCTACCTTATATCCTTTTGAGTTAAACCATCTACTATACATTCTATAAAGCATCTCAGCCCAGTCACAAGATTCTGTTCCACCAGCTCCTGCATGTATAGTAAATATTGCACCATTTTCATCAAATTCACCATCTAGAAGTAAAGCAGTATCAAAGCTATCTAACTCTCTTATTAAGGTTTTAAATTTTACTTCAAGTTCATTTTTAAACTCATCTTCACCAGCTTCTACAAACTCTATAAGAACTTCTAACTCATCAATATTATCAGAAAGTTTTTTGTATTCTTCTACAATTCCTTTTAGAATATTTAATTCCTTTATTGTTTTTGAACTTTTATTTTTATCATTCCAAAAACCATTTTTTAAAGTTTTTTCTTCTAAAACTTTTATTTCATAAGCTTTTTGTTCGAGGTCAAAGATGCCCCCTAATTTCATTTATTTTACTTTTTATCCCTACCATGGCTCGTGTTATTTCTAAAATATCCATCTATAACCACCTATAATTCAAATTATTTATATATTTAAGTTAAAAAATTATAGCATAAAAAACCTTTATTTTCAAGGTGTAGAATAAGATAGCTTCCTTTTTCTCCTAAAAAGAGAGTAAAAATAAAGGCAACAAAGAGAACTAATAAATTCTTCTAAATTACCTTTATTTTTTATTTTTTTTCTTCTAAAATTTCTATAATTTTTTTGAATTCTTCTGAAACCATAGCATCATTTTGTACTATAATAATAAAGTTTTTACTTTCTATATGGTAAAAAGCTTTTGATAAGAATCCAAAAGTTTGACCTGCATGCCCAATAAATCCATTATCTATATAAAAACCATACCCAAAACATCTACTATTTTCATTCGTACTTTTATTAATAACACTTTTAAAAATAATATTTAGAGTTTCTTGAGAAACAAGTTTTCCTGAAAAAACTCCTACTAAAAACTTTTTCATGTCCTCTAAAGAACTAATTATCTCACCGGCAGCTTGTGCTAGAGAAGGTGAAATTTTACTAGGTAATCCTTTATAAGTTCCACATAAAATATTCTTATTAGAGGAGTTATCACTAATGAAAAGACTATCATTCATATTAAGAGGTTTAAAGATATTTTCTCTTATAAAATCTTTATATGAAATTTTACTAATAAATTCAATAATTTTACCTATCAATATATATCCAATATTAGAATATGCTTGCTCAGAGTATGGTTTAGTAAACTTCTCAGTTGTATTTTCGCGTCCCATATACATAATTTCTTCAAAAGAAAATGGTTTTTTGTGAGCATTTACATAAGATAAGACTTTCTCATCATCACCAGAATTCAAATGATCCCCTAAACCACTAGTATGATTTAGAACGCTTTTTATAGTCACTTTAGAGTAATCTATCCCATTCACTACTAGTTGATTAGAATATTCTTTATCTAGGTAATCTCCAATAGAATCGTTGATATTCAGAAGACCCTTTTCTTGAAGTAAAAATATAGATAAACTTGCAAACATCTTAGAAGAACTTCCAATTTCATAAAGTAGATCAAAATTTTCAGAATGATTTCCAAATTTAAACTCTTCTCCACCAAGATTTGTAAATAGCATAATATTTGTATCGTTAGCTTCAAACAAATCAAATTCAGTAGCTAGTTTTTGTTTTAATACCATGTAATTAACCCCCTATTGTAAGTTGCTTAACTAGTGTTGCAATAGCAATCCCTGCATAGTTTCCTACTAATCCTCCTATAGTTCCTAAAAGTATAGAAATTTGAATAAGTGATTTCCATTTATTAGAAGCAGAGATTATAGCAGCGGTGCTTCCATCAGATATTGCAGCAACGAACGCAATTATAACATACTCTCTTTTTATTTTTGCAATTCTACATAAAGTTACATAGATAATAGCAGAACCAAAAATTATAATAGCACAAAATAAAGCAATCAATGGAACTGAAGTAAAAACTGTTCCAAGGTCAACTGTTAAACCTATAACCACCAAGAAAAAAGCACTGATATAGATCCCTACTTCTGTATTACCTTTTATTTTTTGAATACTTTTAAATTGTCCTAAGATAATAGAAGCTGTTGTTATAGTTAATATTTTTACAGCACTAGCCATCTCTTGACTTGCAAATGAAGCTACCCATCCAGAAAATGACATTAAGATTAGTGCAATCGCAAATAACATCGATAGATCTGTAACTGACCAATGTTTCGGCCCAAAAATTTCTCCATCTTCATTAGAATGAAGCTCCTCTGGAGAAAGAGAATATGGTAATATTTTATGTGCTACTTTAGATTTTAAAACTAATGATGGCAATAAGAAAAATAATATTAAAATAGGCATTCCTGTGATGTAGTCTGCTGCATTTGCAGTTGCAAATTCAGTCGTTGTTGCATTAAGTGCAACTCCTACAGCACTTAGATTCGCACTTCCACCTGTATAAGTCCCTATAAACATTCCAGTATACCTATAAAGATTAGGTATAGACTCATGGAATAAAAAGGAAGCACTAAAAGCAACTATAGATACGGTAGATACTGCTAATCCTATAGCAATAAGCGGTTCCTTAGAAAGTTTTGAAATCTCTCGTAGATCTAAATTTAGCATAAACATAGATAATGAAAGAGGTATAGCATAGGTGATAATAGTTATATAAACACCATCCATGTGTGGTAATATCCCTATATTTCCTAAAAGTATTCCTGCTAAAATACATAAAATTGAAGGCCCTATAATTTTGAAACCTTTAAATTTTTGTAGAAAAAAAGTTAGTGCAATAATTGTTGCAATGGTTGCCCATATTAATTCTGTTGATTTGATCATTTGATTCCTCCTAATGAAAAAAGTATTTCTATGAATACTTTAATTAAAGTTTATCCCATTCTACTTCAATACCTAAACCTGGTTCATTAGACATAGTTACTACACCGTTTGTAACAGTAAATCCCCCTGTTATAGCACTAGGCTGTGCCATGTGGAAAATACTATCGGTATCTCCAAAAGGTACATTTGTTCTTCCTGCAATGAAGCTAGCCCCTGCAGAAATTCCTATTAAACTCTCACCCATACACCCCACCATACATTGGTATCCAGCAGCTTCTCCTATAGAACTTATCTTAATAGCATTATGGAGTCCAGCAGATTTCATAAGCTTTATATTAAATGAATCAAAAGCTTTTTCCTTTATAATTTTTATTGCATCCATGGGAGAAAATAAACTTTCATCAGCCATAAGTGGTATCATAACTTTTTCTCTAACTAGACTGTGTCCTTCTAAATCCCAGTATTTTAAAGGTTGCTCAATAACTTCTATATCATATTTTTCAATAGCATTGATGATTTTTATAGCTTCAATTTTCGTCCATCCTTGATTAGCATCAATTCTTATAGTCATATCAGATCCAATTGCTTCACGAATCGCTTTTATTCTAGCAATGTCTTTTTTAGGTCTTTCTCCTAATTTAACTTTTACAATATTAAACCCTTCTGATTTTACCTTTAAAGCAAGTTTAGCCATTTTTTCTGGGGTTTCCATAGAGATAGTTTTATCAAGTTCAAAAGAATTTTTACTTCCACCTAGATATTTATAAAGGGGAAGATTCGCTCTTTTTGCTAAAATATCATAGATCGCAATATCAATTCCAGCTTTAGCTACATTATTTTCTCTAAAAGTTCTGTTCATAGTCTCGTGAATTTTTTCGATACAAGCAGAATCCATCCCGATCAAAGTTTTGCTCATAAGATTAATCGCAGAAATAACACTATCTACAGTTTCTCCAGTCACAAATGACAATGGAGCCGATTCCCCATAACCTACATACCCATCTTCAGTTTTTATTCTCACTAAAACAGTAGATAGAGAAGTTATGAGTCCTAAAGATACTCTAAATGGCTCTAGTAATTCTAAATCTACCTTTTTTGTCTCAATTGAAATTATTTTCATAATACACGCTCCTTATTGATTATTTATAACTACAAATCTACCATTTTTTCAATGAAAAGTCAATGAAATCAATATAAATAGAACGGTAATAGTTTAATAACAATCGTCAATATTAATTAGAAAAACGGTAACAGATGTTACCACAACTTAGTGTGATTAGTGATATACTAATTTATACTAAAAAAATAAAAAAAAAGGAATTAACAATAGTTTTAGTATATATCTAAAAGCAATTAAAAAAATGGAGGTAAAATTATGTCAATGTTTTGTTACCAATGTCAAGAAACAGCAAAAGGAACTGGATGTACAATCGCAGGGGTTTGTGGAAAAAAAGAAGGAACTTCTAATTTACAAGACCTATTAATTTACACTGCTAAATCAATATCTATCTTAAGAGAAGGGATTGATTTAGAAACTAGAGAAGCGTGTGGTTTCTCAGAGAAACTAGATTATTTCATAACAAATGCATTGTTTGTTACTATAACAAATGCAAACTTTGATGATATAGCTATAGCAGCACAAATTACAAAAGGATTAGAGCTTAGAGATAAAATAAAAGCTAAATTTTTAGAATTAGGAAAAACACCTAAAAGATTAGCAAATCATGATGCTCTAACTTTT
>JAGLEA010000045.1 GCA_023145315.1 Psychrilyobacter sp. | reverse complement strand
GTTAGTAAGCTATCTATTAATATGGATGGTTTTACAACAAGTCCCAATGAAAATTTTACTCTTAATTATTCTGCTAGATTTAATAAAACTGGTGAATTAAAAGGTAGTAATAAGTTGTCATTATCAAAAAATTGGGATTTTCGAACGACAAGTTTAAATATTGATGCAAAATTTCATATGAGAGATATTAATTTGTTAAGCTTTAAAAAGATATTAGATGATATAATACCAAATGAGCTAATATCTGGTATATTGTTTTATGATGGAGTTATAAATCTAAAAAGTAGTGTTTTTAAAGGTGAAAACAAAATTTTAATTAAGAATTTTAAATTAGGTAGATCAACTAAAGTATTTAGTGTGATTCCTGTTAAAACTGCTACAGAGCTTTTGAAAACAGGTGATGGAGACCTTATTTTTGATATCCCAATTAGTGGAGATTTTGACAATCCCAAATTTAACTTATATGGTGTTTTTGTGGATGAAATCATGAATATCTTAATAAGAGTTACAAAATCACCATTAACTATTTTAAACTCGGTACTTCATTTTAAACATGGGAAAATAAAAAGAATAAATTATGAATATCTAAGTATAAAGCCTAAAGATGATGAGGCACTAGAGAAAGTAGTTTCCTTACTAAAAGAAGATGACAAACTTAAAGTTAAAATTATTTTAAGTACAAATACTGTGGCAGAAAGTAAAGTTTATAAGAAAAAGCATAGTAGTGTTAATAAAAGTAATATAACAAATATAGAGATGAAAAGAAAAAAATATATTGAAAATTATTTTTTAAAAAATGGTGTTTTAAAGGATTCTTATACTGAAATATCTTTATTTGATAGTGAAGATGCAATAGGAATTATAGAATTTTACAGCCCAATAGAGGAGGAGTAAGTATTATGTATGATATTGTTATTATTGGTGGAGGAGTTATAGGGTGTAGTGTTGCTCGGGAACTCTCAAAGTTTAATGTGAAAACACTTCTTTTAGAAAAAGATAGCGATCTAAGTTCTGGTGCTACTAAGGCAAACTCAGGAATTATTCATGGGGGATATGATGCTAAACATGGAACAAAAAAAGGTTATTTTAGTCATAGAGGGAATCAATTGTTTGATAAACTAAATAGTGAGCTAAATTTTGGATATGCTAAGATTGGATCTTTAATTCTTGCTTTTAAAGAGGAAGATTTTAAAACTTTAAATTTAATAATTGAAAATGGTAAAAAAAATGGAGTGGAAAATTTAAAGATAATTGATAGGGATGAATTACTAAAAATTGAGCCTAATGTAGGAGATGCAGAAGGAGCTTTATACTGCCAGGAAGCAGGAATAGTTTCACCATATGAATATTGTATAGCACTAGGAGAAAATGCTATAACTAACGGGGTTGTTTTTAAATTTAATTCTGAGGTTTTAGATATTAAAAAGAATGGCACAACATATAGTATTGAAACTCATCAAGAAAAAATAGAATCAAAAATTGTCATTAACTGTGCTGGTATAAATTCTGATATTATTTCTAATATGGTAAACGAAGAGTACTTCCATATTATTCCTAGAAAAGGAGAATATTTAGTATATGCAAGAGGTTATGGTGAAAAAGTTAAGCATGTAATATTTCAATGTCCTGATGAAAAAGGGAAGGGAACATTAGTAACTCCTACTTATCATAATAATCTTATGGTAGGTCCTGATGCTCAGATTATGGAAGATAAGGATGATAGATCTACTAATATAGATAATCTATTTGATATTATAAGAAAAGCTGAGAAATCAATTCCAAATTTAGATAACAAAAAAATAATCAGAAACTTTGCTGGTACTCGGGCAACAAGTAGTTTACACGATTTTATAGTAGAAGAAACAAAATCAAAAGGGTTTATTAATGTTGCTGGAATAGAATCTCCTGGTATAACATCATCCCCTGCTATAGCACAATATGTAATAGATATAGTAAAAAACATTTTTCCACTAGAGGATAATATTAATTTTAATCCATACAGAGTTGCTAATATAAAAAGAAAAAATGAAAGTGATTTTTTACCTATGAAGGATTTAGTAAAAGATATTAATCTAGGTGAAAATGATCCACATAGGGTAATATGTAGATGTGAGCAGGTGCGACAAGAAGAAATATTAGAAGCCTTGAATAGAGGAATAAAAATAACTTCTACTGATGGAGTAAAAAAGCGTACACGAGCAGGAATGGGAATATGCCAAGGAGCTTTTTGTGAGCCAAAGGTAAAGAAAATTATAGCTAAAGAATACCATATATCAGAGGAAAGTATTACTACCCGTGAAGTTAATAGTGGAAGTAATCCTATTCGTGTAGAGATAAAAAAATTAAGATCTCTACTAAAGTAACTGAAGGAGGAATTTTGGAATTTATAAGTAGTAAAGACAACAAATTATTTAAAACAATAAAAAAACTAAAGATAAAAAAATATAGAGATAGAGAGAATTTATTTTTGGCTGAAGGGCATAAGTTTTTAGATTTTTCTAAAGAACCACGATATATAATCTTACACGAAGATTCAGAATATAAATTCTCTAGGATTGAAAAATTTAAATGTAAAAAATTGGTATATAGTGATACTCTCTTCAGAGAAATTTCAACTCAGGAAAACTCTCAAGGAATTATTTTAATTTATGACTTCTTAGATCACATGATTAAAGAATTAGGTGATAACATTGTTATATTAGATAGGGTACAAGATCCTGGAAATTTAGGAACAATTATTCGTTTAATAGACGCTGTTGGATTTAAAGACCTAATATTAACAACTGGAAGTGCTGACATATATAATGATAAAGTTGTTAGGAGTAGTATGGGATCGTTATTTAATCTTAATATAAATTATATGTCTCAGGAGGATCTTATTGCTCTACTAATAAATAAAGAATATAACATCTTAGCTAGTGGACTTACTAGTGAAAGTGTTGATTATAATAAAGTTAAGCTCATGGGGAAAAATGCAATAATATTTGGTAATGAAGGACAAGGTGTATCACAAAATTTGTTAGATTTAAGCAATGAAATAGTGAAAATACCTATTTATGGAAGTGCTGAATCATTGAATGTTGGTGTTGCTACTGGAATTATTCTTTATAAAATAAGAGAAATTTTGGAGGATTATGAAGTATAAACATGTAAAAAGAAGTAAAGTATTTTCAAACAAACATATAGAAGTCCACGAAGAAGAATTGATTTTACCAAATGGAAATCGTGTAAAGTGGACATTTTTAAAAGATTACCATGCAGTAGGAATTGTAGCCATTACACCTGCAAAAAAAATAGTTCTAGTAAAACAATATAGACCTGCTATAAAAAAAGAATTAATCGAATTACCTGCAGGATTAGTTGATCCTGGAGAGGAACCAATGGCAGCAGCACTAAGAGAGTTAGAGGAAGAAACTGGTTATAGAGCTGGTAAAATAAACAAAATATGTGAGTATTTTAATAGTCCTGGCATATCAGGATCTAAGATGTATATCTATATAGCTGAAGATCTTATTATGAAAAATCAAAATCTTGATGAAAATGAATTTTTAGAAGTTATTGAAATTGATATAGAAGAAATCGACGGGATATTAGAATGTACTTTAGATGGAAAAACTAACTTTGCACTGAACTATATAAAATCAAATTGGAAAAAGTATTAAAATAGTCTTCACAGACTATTTTTTTATAGTTAGATATAATTTTGTGGTATACTTAAAACAAAACTATATATTGAAAAAATTAATAAAAGAGGAGTACATCTATGAGATTAGATAAGTTTTTAACAGAATGTGGATTAGGAAGTAGGAGTGACGTAAAAAGAATATTAAAAAAAAGAGAGATAAGAATAAATGGAAAAATAGAAATTTCTCCTAAGGTAAGCGTAGAACTTGAGGATAAAATTTTACACAACGATAGAGTTATAGAATATAAAGAGATGAGATATTATATTATGAATAAACCAGCTGGATATATTACTGCTACAGAGGATAAAAAACAAAAAACTGTTATGGAAATATTACCTGATTGGGTGATTAAGAAAAATTTGTTTCCTGTAGGAAGATTAGATAAAGATACTGAAGGACTTCTATTATTTACAAATGATGGGCCTCTATCACATGAATTACTATCTCCTAAAAAACATGTTGACAAAACATACTATGTAGTAGGAGAAAAGGAAATTTCAGATAAGGATATGAAAACTTTGGAATTAGGAGTGGACATAGGTGGATATATCACAAAGCCATCTAAATGTGAAAGAGTAGAAGATAATATAATTAACTTAACTATCAGTGAGGGGAGATTTCATCAAGTAAAAAAAATGCTACATGCTATTGATAATCAAGTGACTTATTTAAAAAGAGTTAAATTTGCTAATCTTCAACTAGGAACTATTGAATTAGGAGAAGTTGTAGAGGTAAATAGGGAGGATATATAATGAAATTTTTAATTGATCTACACTCTCATACTAACACAACTCCCCATGCTTATAGCACATTAGAAGAAAATGTGAGAGCTGCCAAAAAAAAAGGAGTGACAATATTAGCAAACACAATGCATGGGCCTCTTCTACAAGATTCTCCTCATTGGTGGGCAATAGTAAATCAGAGAACACTTCCAAAATATATAGACGGTATACGAGTCTTGAAAGGAGTAGAAGCAAATGTAATTAATGAAGAAGGAGCACTAGATATCGGACAGATGATTATCGATACATGTGAAATTATAATTGGTGGACTCCACAGCATCCCTGAATATGGATCTACAAAAGATATAGTAAAGAATACAAAAGCTATTCTTAATGTTATTAAAAATGGAATCGTCGATATTATTGTTCATTTGGGAAATCCTGCATTTCCAGTTAATTACGAAGAAATAGTTATTGCTGCAAAAAAATATAATGTTGCCATAGAATTTAATAATGGATCACTAACATGTAGTAGGACAGGATCAACTCCTAATTGTAAAACTCTTTTTGATCTTTGTTTAAAATATAAACCATTTATCTCTCTAGGAAGTGATGCACATTTTTCAACTTTAGTTGGAGATTTGAGGGAAGTAGAAAAATTAATAAATGGATATGATGAAAAATTAATTTTAAACACAAGTGAAAATAATTTGATGACTTTTTTAGAAAGTAGAAGAAAATAGAAAACCTAACTTTATTGTCGATATTAAATTTAATAGGACTTAGGGAGAAAGTATGAATATAGTTAAAATAAAAAACGAAATTTCCATCCCTCAAAAGCGAAAGAGAAAAAGAGAAAATAAAAGTTCTATATTTTCTATATATAAATCAGAGAAAACTCTAAAAGATTATATGTTTCATCTCACAGATTTTTTGAAATATATCTATGAATTTGAAGGTAATCTTAATCCTGATGAGACTATGAAGATGATGAATAATATAGAACTAGAGGATATTGAAGAGTATTTAAATCATCTTATAGAGGAAAGAAAGTTAAAAAAATCTTCTATTAATAAGATAATTTCATCTTTAAAAAGTCTTTATAAGGAATTAGAAAAAAATGGATATAAGAATCCTTTTAGACATATTCCACTCTTTAAGGTTAGTAAGCATAATTTAGACAATGTGTTGAGGTTATCATATGATGAATTGAAGGAAATAATTAAGAATTTTGATATTAATAGTGACAAAAATTTAAGAGATTTAGTTATATTTTATACGCTATTTTACAGTGGACTTAGAAGCTCAGAGCTGATAAATCTTAAATATAATGATCTTATAGAACGCCAAGGAAGTATTGTTTTACGGTTAAAAGAAACTAAAAGTGGTAAAGAGCAGTATAAACCCCTCCATGATGAGTGCTATAAAAAAATT
>JAGLEA010000044.1 GCA_023145315.1 Psychrilyobacter sp. | reverse complement strand
ATATCGTATATATGGGAATGGGTGAACCATTACTTAACCTTAACAATACTATTAAATCTATAAAAATGCTATCTGATGAAAAAGGAATGAATATTTCAAAGAGAAGAATAACTGTCTCTACATCTGGAATAGTACCAGGAATTGAAAAATTATTAGAAGAAAAGATGCCTATAGGACTAGCAATATCTCTACATGCAGTAACAGATCAAAAAAGAAATGAAATTATGCCTGTAAACAGAAGATATCCACTACAAGATCTATATACAACACTACAACAATATCAAAAATATACAAAAAGAAGACTTACTTTTGAATATATCTTAATAGATGAATTCAATACTTCTATGAGAGATGCAGATATGTTAGCTGAATTTATGTATGGATTTGATCATGTAGTAAATTTAATACCATATAACGAAGTAGAAGGAGTTCCTTTCAAAAGACCTGATAGAGAAAAGATGCAAAAATTCTTTGAACAATTAGATGAAGTAAGAAAAGTAAATGTAACAATGAGAGGGGAAAGAGGATCTGACATCGATGGTGCATGTGGACAGCTAAGACAAAAAAATAAGAGGTAGTTATTATGAAAAAATTATTTTTTAAAGTTATAAAATGGGGTTCAATAGCTGTAGCTATACTTCTTATTGTAGGAGCTGTAGGAGCTGGTTTTTTAATCAATAAAGCATATAAAGAACTGCCTGATGTTGGTAAATTAATAGATGGATATAACCCTGTTATTCCATCTAAGATCTATGACGCTAATGGTGAAGTTATAGATATTCTATACAAGGAAATTAGAGAAACAGCAACTATTGATGAGATGCCTCAAAGTTTGAAAGATGCTTACGTCTCTATAGAAGATAGGAATTTTTATAAACATCATGGATTTGATACAGTAGTATTTACAAATACTATGATTAAAAATGCTATGGCTGGTAGGATGAAGGCTGGTGCTAGTTCAATAACTCAGCAGTTAGTAAAAAATGCTTTTTTAACTAATGAAAAAAAATTGATGAGAAAGGTAAAAGAGCTTATGATTGCCTTTGAACTAGAGAGAACATATACAAAAGATGAAATTTTAGAAAAATATATGAATGAGATATATTTTGGATCTGGAGCATATGGTGTAAAAACTGCTGCTAAAGTATTTTATGCTAAACCTATTAAAGATATTAATTTAGCAGAAGCTGCTCTATTGGCTGGAGTTCCTAATAGACCGAATTATTATAACCCCAGAAGACATTTAGATAATGCTATATATAGACAAAAAATAGTCTTATCTCAAATGAAAAAATATGGTCATATTACAGATGCAGAATATAAAGAAGCTCTTACACATAAGTTTTACAACAAAGGAAAGGAGCCAAAAGAATTACAAGAAAAAACCGAAGAAGAGCTTAATGAATTAAAAGTTACTATAATTATGAATGAAAGTAAAAAAAGAAGTTATAGAACACCTGATTTTACTAATATTGTAGAAGCTAAACTTTCTAAACTATTTACGGAAAAAGAAATCTATGAAGAAGGGTTACAAGTATATACAACTATAGATATCGGGATGCAAAAGGCTGCTAAGGAAACTTTTGAGAACTATAGTCCTCTTGTAAAAGATAAAGAATTAAATGGTGGACTAGTAACAATCGAAGCTAATACAGGGTATGTTCGAGCTATTATTGCTGGAAAAGATTTTAAATCTGGTGACTATAATAGAGCTATCTTTGCAAAAAGACAACCTGGATCTGCATTTAAGCCATTTGTTTATTTTACAGCTCTTAGACTTGGTTATCCTATGAATACTATTATCGAGGATACCAAAGTTAAGTTTGGTAAGTGGGAACCTAATAACTACGGACTTTCATTTCGAAAAAATATAACATTATTAGAAGGTATGGAAGATTCAATTAACATTATAGCTATAAAAACTCTGCAAAAAGTAGGGTTAAATCAGCTTAATAAGACTGTAGATTTAGCTGGTGGTGAAGATTTAATTATTCCAAACAACTTAACTGCTGCTTTAGGTACGACTGTTGTTACACCTTATCAACTATCTAGCCTTTACTTACCCTTTGCAAACGGTGGGTACAAAGTTAAACCTCTCTTCATAACAGAGATCAAAAATAGATATGGAAAAACAATATACAAAGGTCATATAGAACAGGAAAAAGTTTTTGAAAGTAGTGATGTTGCACTTATCACTAATATGATGGAAGATGTTGTAAAACATGGAACAGGTAGACGTGCAACAGTCAGAAAAGATGGTGTTGCAATAGCTCAAGGTGGTAAAACTGGTACTACGAATAAACAAAGGACAGCATGGTTTGCAGGAATCACTCCTAAGTACGTTACTACTGTATATATGGGATATGATGATAATTCTCCTATGCCTAAAGCAAATACTGGTGGTGGGCTTACAGCTAGATTTTGGGGAGCTTACTATCAAAGATTAGTTGATGATGGCTATGATACTGGAGCGAACTTTACTCATATTACTGATGGATTAAAAAATGGTTCATTAACAGAGGTCGAGATCGATTCAAGAAATGGTAGATTAGCAGATTCATCGTCAGGAATTCATAAAAGATGGGCTCTTTTTAAAAAGGGAACTGAACCTACAGAGATGGCTTCAGTGTATAATCGAAATTTTGAAGAATTCTTTGATAAATCAGAGAAAAAAACTTTAGATAATCTAGAAGATGGAGAAAATTCTAATGATCTATTTGGTGATGATAACGAATCTTCATTTAAAGGGTTATTTGACTAAAATTTAATAATAAAATCCACAATGTGGTAGATGTTCGAAAAATCCATCTATAAAAAACCAAAGACTTGTATAGAAGTTGTAAAATAAACTATACACTTTTTGGTATACTTTTAAGAGGGGGATTTCCCCTCTTTTTATTTTAAAATACCAAAATAATAAGGAGATATAGAAATGCACAATATAATATTATGGTTTGCAATGTTAATGGTAAACTTTGGATTCATCCTATTCTTTTATAAAAAATATGGTAAATATGGGTTATATGCTTATATTCCCATTACAATAATTTTAGCACAAATACAAGTAAATAAAGCTATTGAAATAGGAGGAATGTCTTCTACATTAGGAAATATAATGTTTGCTTCTAGTTTTTTAGTCACTGATATACTTTCTGAAAAATATGGATTAGAAGCTGCATCAAAGGGAGCTAAAATTGGTCTTATGTCAAATATAGTTGCCACTATACTCCTACAAATTTCAGTTGCTTTCACTCCTAGCCAAGCTGACTACTCTCAGGTTGCCATGGAGACATTATTTGGTCCACTATCTAGGTTTACTATGGTTGGACTCATCTGCTACTGGATATCACAAAATATAGACATCCATGTGTTTGAAAAATTAAAGCAAAAATTCCCCGAAGATAAATTTTTATGGTTACGAAATAATGGTAGTACTATATTTAGTCAATTTTTTGATACTGCAATATTTACTTACCTAGCATTTTATCTTAGCTTTAATTTTATGGGTTATTCTTATGAAGGATTTTATGATTTCAAGACATGTTTGGAGATCTTTACAACTACATATTTAATGAAAATAGTAATAGCTACTTTAGATACACCGTTTTTGTATCTAGCTAAAAAAATTACACATCAAAATATAGAGTATAAGAAAATTTAAAAAATTTAGGAGAGATTTTATGAGATATAGCAAGGTATTAGAAAAAAATATTAGAGAAATTGTACTTCTAAAAAGTTTTCCATGTAGTTATGGAAAGTGCAAATTTTGTAACTATATAGAGGATAACTCGAGTGATAGAGTTGAGATTAATAAAGTTAATTTTGAAGTTTTAGATGAGATTACAGGTGAATTTGGTGTTTTAGAAGTTATTAATTCTGGATCAGTATTTGAGCTTCCATCTGAAACTCTGGAAAGGATAAAATTAGTAGTAAAAACAAAAAAAATAAAAACCCTATATTTTGAAGCTTACTACGGATATATCAAGAGATTAGATGAGATTAGAGAATTATTTAGTGGAGTAGAGATTAGATTTCGTATTGGTGTAGAAACCTTTGATGATAACTATCGCATTCATAACTATGGTAAAAACTTTGAGATTACAGAAAGTGTTTTAGAAGTGTTAAGTCGTGAATTTTACTCTGCTTGTATCTTAGTTTGTAGTATTGGACAAACTAAAAAAATGATAGATGAAGATATTAAAATTGGCCTTGAAAACTTTAAGCAAATTACTATAAATGTATTTATAGATAACGGGACAGAGGTAAAACAAGACAAAAAATTAGTAGAGTGGCTAATGAAAAAATACGAATATCTAAAATCAAATCCAAGAGTAGAGTTATTATATGATAATAAAGATTTAGGAGTGTTTGAGCAATAAAATAAAAATCCCTATCCGATTAATGGATAGGGATTTTTTTTAATAAAAGTAATATATTAATGTCGCACCTAATAGGATAAATCCTAGAAATATAAAAAGCAGTGGTAAAAACTTTTTATATAGGTTTAAGATTAGTGAAATAATTTCTTTCCCATCTATATCATTTCTATTTTGTACAATATTATCTTGCTCTTTTTGTGAAAATTCATTGAATTTTTTTTTTACTTTTACTTTTTCTCTCATAATTAATCAACCTTGTAACAAGCTAAAAAATGTCCTGGTCTAACTTCTATTAGTTCTGTAGGTGTATCTCTTTTTCTAGGATTTCTATCGTCTACAGTATATCCGTTAGGGATTTTAAGCCATTCTGGGTCTCCTAAGTTAGAGTAATCCTTACTTTTCTTCCCAGGATGTGATTTAGGTATAGCTGATAATAATTTTTTTGTGTAAAAATGTAGTGGATGATCAAATAGTTTAGAAGTTTCTGCTAACTCTACTATTCTTCCAAAATACATTACAGCAATTCTATCTGAAATATGTTTTACTACTGAAAGATCATGAGTGATGAAAAGGTAAGTAAGCCCTTTTTCCTCTTGTAAATTTTTCAATAAGTTAATTACTTTTGCCTGTACAGATACATCTAGTGCAGATACAGACTCATCACAAACAACAAATTTTGGCTCTAACGCTAATGCTCTAGCAATACCTATTCTCTGTCTTTGTCCACCACTGAACTCATGAGGATATCTTGTAAGATGATCAGGATTAACTCCACATTGCTCAGATATACTTACTATGTGATCATTAATTTCATTCTTTGGTTTTAATTTGTGAAATTTAACAGCTTCTCCAATAATTTGGTCTACAGTTAATCTAGGATTAAGTGAAGAATATGGATCTTGGAATATTATTTGCATCTCTGTTCTTAAATTATTTAGAGTTTCCTTATCAGCATCATGAACATCTATTCCATTATACTTTACATGACCAGATGTCTTTTCATAAAGATTTAGAAGTGTTCTACCTAGAGTAGATTTTCCACATCCTGATTCTCCTACTAATCCTAAAGTTTCTCCCTCTTTGATAGAAAAAGATACACCGTCTACAGCTTTTACATGATCTACAGTTCTTTTAAGAACACCTTTTTTTATTGGATAGTATTTTTTTAAATTATTAACTTCTATCATAATATTTTTAGACATTACTATCCTCCTTTTTTTCTGCTGATCTATCTTGAAGATGTACTCTTAATTCACGATTAGCATGTTTTATGATAACTGTATCAGTACCATGATATTCTCCCTCTAATAAAGTGTATCCATTAGAAGTTTTAACTGCTATTGGATGTCCAATTTTATCAGGCATAGAGTATAATACATCTGAGTCTTCTTCTATATTAGGCATAGATTTCATAAGTCCTAGAGTATAAGGGTGTAAAGGGTTATCAAATAGATCTTGAATTGATGCTACTTCCATAACTTTTCCTTGATACATAACAACAACTCTGTCAGCCATCTCTGCTATTACTCCTAAATCATGGGTAATAAATATTGTAGAAGTTTTAAATTCTTTTTTTATGTCATTTAATAATTTTAATATTTCTGCTTGAATAGTAACATCAAGTGCTGTTGTAGGCTCATCAGCAATAAGTAACTTAGGATCACATAATAATGCCATAGCTATTACTACTCTTTGTCTTTGACCACCTGATAGATTGTGTGGATATCCACTAAAAATTCTTTCAGGATCTACTATTCCAACTTTTTCTAACATATCAATTGCTTTTGCTTTTGCATCTCTTTTATTTAATTTTTGATGATAAAATAACACTTCAGTCAATTGATCTCCAATTGTTAAAACTGGATTAAGTGATGTCATAGGTTCTTGAAATATTACAGATATATCGTTCCCTCTGATTTTTCTAGTTTCTTCTTTTGAAGAAGTCAGTAAATCTTTATTATCAAATATTATTTCTCCACCATCTATAAATCCTGGTGGCATAGGAACTAATCCCATAATAGCCATTGTAGTAACACTTTTTCCTGATCCAGATTCTCCTACAATTCCTAATGTTTCTCCCTCATATACATCAAAAGACACATCATCTACAGCTTTTACTATTGATTGATCTTCTTCTAGTTTAAAATATAATTTTAAATTTTTAACTTCTAATAATTTTTCGTTCATTCTACACCTCCCTATTTAGATTTTGGATCTAATGCATATCTAAGTCCTGTACCTACTAAATTAAAACTCATAACTGTGATAAATATAGCAGCACCTGGTGTTACCCATAGCCATAGATAGTTTTGGATATTATATAGTTCTCTCGCAGCATTAATCATATTTCCCCATGTAGGAGCTGTAGGAGATACTAATCCCAAAAATGATAACATTGATTCACTTAATATTGCTCCAGCCATTCCAAGAGTGATTGAAACTATTAAATATGAAGTTGTATTAGGAATAAGATGGATAAATATTTTTCTTGCGTCACTTAAACCTAGTGCTTTTGTAGCTAACATAAATTCTTGCTCTCTCAAACTTAGAAGTTGCCCTCTAATTTGTCTAGCAATACCAGTCCAACCAGTTATTCCTAGAACAACCATGATCATGTATATATTTGGCCCTGTAATAGCTACTAATGTGATAAGTAACACCATTACTGGTAATACATTGATTACTTCTATAAGTCTCATGATTAGATTATCAATCATTCCACCATAGAAACCTGCAGCTCCTCCAATAGAAACACCAAGGACAGTTGAGATACTAACAGCAACTAAACCAATAGTTAAAGATACTCTAGCACCATATAATAATCTTATAAATATATCTCTTCCAGCTTCATCAGTTCCAAAAAAATGAGCTAAACTAGGTGATGCTGGTCTTCCTTCTAAAAGGACATTCATGTCTATATCACCAGGAGCCATTCCAATAACTTTTGAAATAACAGGTGCAAATATAGCTAGTAGTGCAATTATTCCTAGAATATAAAGTGCAACTATAGCCATTTTATTTCTTCTAAACCTCTTAAACATAATAGCAAGAGGTGATTGTGATTTATTATTCATAACTCCTCCTAGTCTAGTTTTACCCTAGGGTCAACAAGCCCATAGACAATATCTGATATTAAATAACCAAGTAACATAAGAACTGCAAAGAAAATATTTGATGCCATAATTAATGGATAATCTCTAAATGTTACTGCTCCTAGAGATATCGTTCCCATTCCAGGCCATCCAAACATACTTTCTATTATTATACTTCCACCAAATAACCCACCTAAAATTCCAGAGAACATAGTTACGATAGGTATCAAAGTATTTCTAAATGCATGTTTAAATATAACACTTGATTCAGTAATTCCTTTTGCTCTTGCTGTTCTTACATAATCTTGACTAAGAACATTCAACATAAATGATCTTACGAATATAACCATACCAGCAATACCTGTAAAAACCATAACTGAAAGTGGTAATGCAGCATGTCTCATAACATCCATAGCATAGGCAAATCCTGTGTACCCTGCACCAGGTGTAACCATTCCTGAAAATGGAGCCCATTGTAGATCCATAGCAAAAATCTTTAAAAAGATAAGTGCAACGAAAAATGACGGTGATGAGATACTAGCAAAAGTAAAAAATGTAATCATTTTATCTGTAAATTTATTATTTTTAACAGCTGATAATACTCCTAAAGGAATCGCTATTAAATTTGAGATTATAATTGCAGGAACTGCAAGTATAAAACTATTCCACATATAACTTTTAATAACATCAGCTGCTGGTTTACTATATTGAATAGAATAACCTAGGTCACCAGATAATGCTGAACGTAACCAATAAAAATATCTTAAGTAAACAGGTTGGTCTAAACCATACCTTACTTTTAATCTAGCTATAGCTTCCTGAGTCATATTAGGGTCTAAAGTATTCCCAACAGGCCCTCCTGGAGCAAATGCAAAGATTGTATAGATCATAACAGTCATTAAGAAAAGTATAAAGATAGAAACTATTACTCTTCTAATTATATATTTTAACATCTTTTCACCTCATTAATTTTTTTTTGAAAAAATAAAATCCTAAAAAATAAATTTAGGATTTTACCAATCTATTTTACTAATTTTATAGTATTTGATTTAGTAGCTTTCCAAACGCTCATCTCATTCATATAATCTAATCCTTCAATTCTTTTGTTGATCCCTACAGTTCCAAATTTTTCAACTA
>JAGLEA010000043.1 GCA_023145315.1 Psychrilyobacter sp. | reverse complement strand
AAAAAATTTGATGAAAAATTTAAAAAAGTATTTTTAAAAAATGCAAAAAAATATAGTGGGAATAAATATTCAATAAGTTCTAAAAATAATACAAATACCTTTTATTGTTCAAAATATATTTGGAAAGTATATCTAGAAACTGCAAAAGAACTTGGATATGATTTAGATTTAGATGGTGATAAAGGATTTATGGTTTTACCATATGATATTCTGAAATCAAAGGATTTAGAGCAAATATTCTTATAGAATGTTAAAGAAAATGTTTTTAAAAAAAAGTAAAATAAGAGAAAAGACGACGAAGCTATCTATAAAGATAGTAAGTTGTCTTTTTCTTTTTAAGTGTAGATCAGTATTAAATAATTTGACAAACAAACTAAAAGAATGTAATATGTATTCATCAAATGAAAAGGGGAGATAAAATGAAAAAGAGAATAGTAATATTGTTAGGGTTAAGTATTTTATTATTTACTAGTTGTACAGAGGATGATAAAGTTGATTTGGTAGCAGGGGCTTCAACAATGCCAATAACAAAAGATATTTCTTTGAAAAAATCAGAAGTAATGTCAAGATACTTTATAACTATTAATGGAGATAATAAGTTTGTAGGTTACTATGCAAAATATACAATAAGCCCAGACAAGTATTATAAAATAAGGATAAATGGAGCAGGCCCAGATAAAAAATGGTTTACACCTGATGATACGGCAAATAAGTATTATACAGTCACTTCTAAAGGAGGAAAAAAAAGTATTAATGATGAGTACTCGGAAAATAAAGATAAAGGAATTCCCTATTTTGGAAAAGATGATAAAATTACTAAAAGAACAATTATAACTAAGTACAATCAAGATGGGAAAGCATTAGAAGAAGATATTTATAAGATGGATAAAATCTCAGGAGTAGCAGTATTTGAATATAAAAATGGGAAAGTAGTTAAGAGGGTGGAGAAGGACTTAAATGGAAAATTAAATGGGTTTAGTGAATATACTTATACGACAGTAGATGGATTGAGAGTCGACAGAAGAACGGATTATAAAGCTGATAAGAGTTTAAGAAGGTCCAGAGAAACTTATTATGATAAAAACGGTGTAAAAGTTATGTTGATCAAATTTGATGATTTAAATAGACAAGTAGCAGTTGAAAAATATGGAAATATTAGGAGGAGTTACAACTAAAGTGTTATTTTTTAATATAATTTCTAGGGAAGGGGTACTTAGTGTATCTCTTCTTTTTATGGTATAATGCACAGAGGTGAAAATTATGATAACACAGTATGCAATAATATTTATGGTAACTTATTTAGGAGATGTTTTAAGCAAGTTAATAAGATTTCCAATACCTGGTCCAATTATAGGAATGTTGATATTATTTTTCCTATTAGAGAGGAAAATAATAAGAGTGGATAGGATAGAAAAGGGAGCAGAAACACTATTATTTTATTTAGCATTATTTTTTATTCCACCAGGAGTAGGACTGATATCAGCTCTGGACATATTAAGTGGAAATATAACAAAAATATTTATATTAATGGTAGTAACAACTATACTGACAATGGTAACTACTGGGTTAACAGTACAATTTTTGATAAATAGGAGGGTGAAATAATGGAATTATTAGACACACCTCTATTTGGAGTAGTATTTACAATACTAGCTTATTTAGTAGGAGTTAAAATATACAAAAAAATTAAATTGCCAATATTTAATCCTATATTAATAGCTCTTCTAATTATTATTCCAACTCTTCTTTATTTTAATATTCCATTAGATACTTATAGGAAAGGTGGAAATATGATATTATTTCTATTAGCGCCAGCAACTGTAGCTTTGGCAGTTCCATTATATACAAAAATAGAACTACTAAAACAACATTTAGTACCAATATTAGGGGGAATTACAGTAGGAGTAGTAACATCTATAGGGTCTTGTATAATGTTAGGAAGAGCTTTGGGATTAGATATTTCTATAGTAAAGTCATCATTAGCAAAATCTCTTACTACTCCAATAGCTATGGCATTATCAGAGCAAGTAGGAGGAATAGTCCCTATAACTATAGTAATGGTTATGATTACAGGAATTACAGGAGCTATAATTGCTCCAACTGTTTGTAAAGTTTTTAGGATAAAAAATAAAATTGCAAAAGGGATAGCTATAGGAACAGCAAGTCACGGTGTGGGAACTTCAAGAGCTATGGAAATGGGGGAAGTAGAAGGTGCTATGAGTGGACTAGCTATAGGAGTGGCAGGAGTAATTACAGTTCTTATTATGCCTATTTTATATATGATATTTTTTTAAAAACTAATAAAAGAGTAGTTATAGTATAAAAATAATAAATTTATTTAAATAAAATATTTCAAGGAGTGAGATAATGATAAATGTAATACTATGCGGTGGAAATGGAACAAGATTATGGCCTGTAAGCAGAACACTAATGCCAAAACAATTTGTAAAACTATTTAATGAGGAATCATTATTTCAATTAACAGTAGAAAGAAATAATAAACTATGTGACAAAAATATAATTGTATCAAATACTGAGCAATATTTTTTGGCGTTAGATCAATTAGAAGAGAGGGGAGATTATAACTTTAAAAAGAGTAGTTTTTTATTAGAGCCAGTAGGTAGAAATACAGCACCTGCTATAGCATTAGCTTGTTTTGAAGCTCAGAAAGATGAGTTAATCCTAGTCACACCTTCTGATCACCTGATTAAGGATGAAGTTGAGTATAAAAAAGTCGTAAAAAAAGCAAAAGAATTAGCTTTAGAAGGGAATTTAGTAACCTTTGGAATAACAGCTAAATTTCCTGAAACAGGATTTGGATATATTGAAGCTGAACTTCAAAATAGTAATGAAGATAAGGGTGAAGTAGTCGGAATAGATGTCAAAGCATTTCATGAAAAGCCAGATTTTGATACTGCTAAAAAATATGTTGAAGCTGGGAACTATTATTGGAATAGTGGAATGTTTTGTTTTAAGGCAGGAGTATTTTTAGAAGAACTAAAAAAACACTCTCCTAAAATCTATGAGATGAGTAAGGTGGCTTTTGAAGAAAAGCAAGATATATCAGAAAATATATTTAGAGTAACAAGAGAGGATATGGAAAATATACCATCTGATAGTATAGACTATGCAGTTATGGAAAAATCAACAAAAGTTAAGGTTATTCCAGCAAATATTAATTGGTCAGATCTTGGAAGCTTTGAAGCTTTATCTGAAGAGATACCAAATGATGAAAATAACAACCTAGTTATGACAAAGAAATTTACTGCTATGATAGATGTAGAAGATCTAATAGTGGTAGATACAAAAGATGCATTATTAATCAGCAAAAAAGGATCTAGTCAAAAGATAAAAGCCGTGGTGAATAAACTAAAAGAAGAAGGATCTCATCTTCCTGATATTCATATGACAGCGTACAGACCATGGGGTAGCTATACTGTATTAGAAGATACACCAGGTTATAAAGTGAAAAGTATCATGGTTAAACCAGGGAAAAGATTAAGCTTACAAAAACACTACCATAGAAATGAACACTGGATAGTGGTATCAGGAACTGCAACAGTAACAGTAGGTGAAAAAGTGATATTACTTAGACCAAATGAATCAACTTATATAAAGATGGGGGAAGTTCATAGACTAGAGAATGCTGGGAAAATTCCTGTAATAATGATAGAAGCACAAGTAGGAGAATATACTGGAGAAGATGATATAGTTAGATTAGAAGACGATTTTAAGAGAGATTAAAAGTATAGAAAATAACCTAGAGAAGGGTAATCATAGGATGATTCTTCTCTATTTTAATGGCTTAAATCTATTTCCTAATTGTTTGACTTTAACCTTGCAATTTACTAATTATAAAAGGTATAATAAAAAGCAAAAATCAACTTATGTGAAAAGTATAATTATTTAATAAAATTAGATAGGAGAAAGTATGAAAAAAAAATATATTATCGAAAAAACAAAAGAATATGTAAAAAATAAATTAGAAGGTGAGGGATCGGGGCACGACTGGTGGCATATAGTTAGGAGTTACAATAATGCTGTTGATATAGCGAAAAAAGAAAATATAACATTAAAAAAAGAAGATAAAAAGAGTGTTGATATGTTCATAGTGGAATTAGGAGCACTCCTACACGATATTGCAGACCATAAATTTGGCTACAGTGATGATGATAGAAAGTCTATTATTACTGACTTTTTAGAGGGGTTAGGAGTGGAGGTAGAAGTCATAGATCACGTTGTCTATATAGCTAACAATATATCCTTTAAAGGTGGGAAAAACAAACATAAGATGGAAACTATAGAGGGGATGATAGTCCAAGATGCAGATAGACTAGATGCTGTAGGAGCTATAGGAATAGGACGAACTTTTGCTTACGGTGGATATAAAAAAAGAGTTATGTATGATCCTGATGATCATCGTGAAATAGATGAAAAGGAAGACACTGTAAATCACTTCTATGAAAAACTCCTCCTACTAAAAGATAGGATGAATACGCAATCTGGATATGAGAAAGCTTTATCTAGACACAGATATATGGAAGAATTTTTAGAACAATTTTATGGTGAATGGGATGGAGAAAGATAAAAACTAAAATTTGAGGAGTTATAAATGTTAGATTCATATAAGAGAAATATAGATTACTTGAGGATATCTATAACAGAGGATTGTAATTTTAGATGTAAATATTGTAATCCAAATGGAGAATTAAATTATTCTAAAAAAAGTATTTCTAAAGACGAAATTATTGAGATAGTAAAGCTTTTTTCTGAATTAGGAGTAAAAAAAGTTAGATTGACAGGTGGGGAACCATTATTGAGGTCTGATCTAATAGAGATAATAAGAGATATAAAAAAAATAAAGAATATAGAAGAGATAACTATGACTACTAATGGTTTATTATTAAATAAAAACTTACTAGAACTAAAAAATGCTGGACTAAATAGAGTAAACTTAAGTTTAGATACTTTTAATAAAAGTAAATTTAAAGAGATAACAGGAGTTGATGGTTTAGATAAAGTATTAGAAGTTATAGGAGAATTAGAGCTCTTAGAGATGGTTCCGATCAAGATAAATTGTGTTCTTATAAACAAGTTTAATAATGATGAAATAAAGAATTTTATAAATTTCACAAGAGATAAAAAAGTTCAAATAAGATTTATAGAATTGATGTCTATGGGAGACAATATTGAGTGGGGGAAAGAAAAATATTTATCTGCTGAAGAAGTATTGGAGAAACATAAAGATTTAAAACTATATAAGGAAGAAAATGTAGCAAAGATTTATAAACTTCCAAATTCAAAAGGGGAAGTTGGATTTATATCTCCTAATTCAAACAAATTCTGTAGTTCATGTAATAGAATAAGAATCACATCAGAAGGTAAATTGAAGCTATGTTTACATTCGGACATAGAATACGATTTATTAAAAATATTAAAGAGTAAAAATCCATTGACAGAACTAAAAAATATTATGTTAACGAAACCAAAAGAGCATAAATTAGGAGAAGAAAAGTATATAAAAAAAAATATGGTCAAAATAGGAGGGTAGATGAAAAAAATATTAACTTTAATAATATTAATTTCAACACTTAGCTTCTCTAGTTCTAATCAACTATTATTAGCTACAACTACGAGCCTTAGAGATAGTGGATTGCTAGACTATATCTTACCAACATTTGAAAAAGAAACAGGGATTAAGGTTAAATATGTTGCTGTAGGTACAGGAAAAGCATTAAAGATGGGAGAAGATGGAGAAGTTGATGCTTTGTTAGTTCATGCTAAAACATCTGAACAAAAATTCATGAAAGCTAATCACGGAATAGACAGAATTCAATTTATGCACAATTCATTTGTTGTTGTTGGTCCTAAAGATAATATGACATATAGAAATTTAGATGATGTGTTAACTAGAATCTCTACTAATAAATATATATTTATATCTAGGGGAGATGACTCTGGAACAAATAAAAAAGAGTTAGAGCTATGGAAATTGTCTAAGATAACTCCTAAATCTGATTGGTATCTAGAAAGTGGGAATGGAATGGCAGCAACACTAAATATAGCAAATGAGAAAAGAGCTTATACATTGACAGATATAGCTACTTATCTACATCTAAAAGATAAATTAGGGTTAGAAATTAAGATAGAGAAGGGAAAAAAATTAATAAATGAATATAGTATTATAACTATAAATCCAAATAAGAATAAAAATATAAATTATAAAAATGCAATTATTTTTATGAAATGGATAACTTCAAAAACAACAAAAGACTTAATATCAAAATTTGGAATGGTCGAATTTAATAGACCATTATTTATTGTAGAATAGAAAAAAAGGAAAAATATGAACTATATATTAGATGGCTTTATAAGAGCATTTCAATTAATAATATCATTAGATAGTGAGCTATATCAAGTTATCTCTCTATCTGTAGGAGTAGCTTTTTTGTCAACTTTAATAATTTCATTAATTTGTATACCCCTAGGACTAAAACTAGGTTTAAAAAACTTTAAAGGAGATGTAATATTTGCTAGAGTTATATTTTCTTTGATGGGTGTTCCATCTGTTGTAGTAGGGCTGCTTATAGCAATATTATTATCAAGAAATTCACTTTTAGGTTTTTTGGAACTTCTATATACTCCTACTGCGATTATTATAGCACAATCTTTTTTAATTTTTCCACTGTGTCTAAGTCTAACGTATACTTTGAGTAGATCAAAAGCAAGAAAAATAAATAGAGTTGGAAAAATCCTAGGTGGTAACTGGATAGATCGTATGTTTCTTATCTTATCAGAATTAAAAGAAGAACTATTAATCATTATTATTACGTGTTTTTCTAGAGCAATTACAGAGGTAGGAGCGGTAATGATAGTTGGTGGAAACTTAAAGGGGTCTACTCGTGTAATGACCACTTCAATATCTATGCTAAATTCTATGGGAGATTACTCTACAGGGATTGCTTTTGGAATCATCTTAGTAATCATTACATTTACTATAAATAACTTTATATATGTACATAAGGTAGAGGGGGATTTATAGGGTGCAAAATAAAAATATAAAATTAGAAAAAATAAAAAAAAGTTTTCACGGGAAAAAAATATTAGATATAAAATATATGGAGTTTGAAAAAGGTGAAGTAACCTATCTATTGGGAGTTAATGGTGCTGGGAAATCAACACTTTTAAATATTTTATCTGGAGTAACTAGCGATTATACAGGAAAAATAACTAATAATTTTATGACAAGTGAGATATCTTTGATTGACGCAAATCCCTATATGCTAAAAAAAAGTGTTTATAAGAATATTAGTTATCCTTTAGAAATCAGAAAAATAGATAAAATCGATGAAAAAGTTAAAAAACTTTTAAAGATATTTGATATAGAAAAATTTAAAGATATAGCAGCTTCAAAATTATCTAGTGGAGAGACGCAAAAAGTTGCAATAGTAAGAGGATTAGCCTCAAAACCAAAATTATTACTCTTAGATGAACCAACATCAAATTTAGATAAAGAAGCAAAATTAGAGTTAATAGAAATTATAAAAAAATATAAAAATAAAAACAACACAATTATTATTGTGACTCATGATGAGAATATATTTAAGAATTTACCAGGAAAAAAGGTGACTATTGAAAAAATAAGGAGTTAATTATGGAATTTCTAAGAGTAACAGATATAGAAGACATAGAAGATTTAATTTTTGAAAAAATACCAACATTAAAAGGAGAAAAAGAAAAAATAAAATTAGAAGATTCTCTTGGAAGAGTATTATACGAAGATATAAAATCGAAAGAAAATATACCTGAATTTAATAGATCAACAGTAGATGGATATGCAATAAAGTTTAAAGAATCTAAAGGGGCTTCCCAAGGAATTCCATCATTTTTCACAATAAAAGGTGAAGTATATATGGGAGAAGATACTAAAAACAAAATAGAATCTGGTGAGGCTATATACGTACCAACAGGTGCAATGATTCCTCAAGATGCAGACTCTATGATAATGATTGAGTATTGTGAAATCTTAGAAGATACTCTACTAATACATAAGCCTGTTAGCAAAAATGAAAATATAATGCTTTTAGGTGAAGATATAAAAATAGGGGAGATTATTCTAAAAAAAGGTGATAAAATAACTCCTGAAAATGTAGGTGTATTAGCATCAATGGGAATATATGAAGTCCCTGTATTTAAAAAATTAAAATTTTCTATAATATCTACAGGTAATGAACTAGTAGGAGAGGGTGAACCCTATACAAAAGGAAAGATTCGAGACATAAACTCCTACGCGCTATCGTTAGGAATAGAAAAATTTGGAGTAATAGTAGAAAAAAAAATAGTAAAAGATGACTATTCAATTTTATTAGAAGAAGTAAAAAAATCTGTAGATATCTCAGATATAGTTTTAATCTCAGGTGGAAGCTCAGCTGGAAATTACGATTACACAAAGGATGTAATATTAGAATTAGATGATAGTGAAGTTTTTATTCATGGAATCTCTATAAAGCCAGGTAAACCTACTATTGTAGGTAGAGTAGGAGAAAAATTAATTTTTGGATTACCTGGCCATCCTATTTCTTCTATCGTAGTATTCAATGTTATAGTAAAAAAATTAGTAGAAAAACTATATTCTATAACTGAGAAAGAAAACTTTTATTATGGGGAACTATCTCATAATATTCATACAACACCTGGAAGAACTACATATCAAATGGTAGGTAGGAGACTAGAAGGTGATAAAATAGTGATAGATCCGATATTTGGGAAGTCAGGAATGATTACACTAATGACAAAATCAAATGGATATATTATTTTAAATAAAAGCATTGAAGGCCTAGAAAAAGGAAGTATAGTTAAAGTATATAAGTTTTAATAAAAAATATAAGGTAGGTTGATATTGTGAGAAATATATATATAGATAACATAAGTTTAGAGGAAACTAAGCCATTATTTTTTGATAAAATAAAAATATATGAAAAAAAAGAAACTATACCTACTGAGAAGTCTTTGGGAAGGGTTACGTCATCATTTGTTACAGCTAAGGTATCATCTCCTAATTATAATGCAGCTGCTATGGATGGAATACTTGTTAGATCATGTGATACAGAGGGAGCCTCGGAAACAACTCCTGTGATTTTGAGAAACAACAAAGAATTTTTGTATGTAAATACAGGTAATCCTATTAAAGGTGAGTTTGATGCTGTGATAATGATAGAGGAAGTAGAAGAGTTGCTAGATGGTAACATAAAAATAATTAAATCTGCATATCCATATCAACATATAAGAAATATAGGTGAGGACATAATAAAAAGTGATATAATTCTGCCATCAAATCACACAATTAGACCAGAAGACATAGGAGCATTATTTTCAGGTGGGATATTTGAGATAGAAGTGATAAAAAAACCTAGAGTGGGTATAATTCCTACTGGTAGCGAGATAGTAGAAAGTTATAAAGATCTTAAAGTAGGCGATATTATAGATTCTAATTCTAGAATGTTTGAAGCACTGGTAACCACATATGGTGGTGAGCCACATAGGTATTCACCTGTAAGAGATGAAAAAAAACTTCTAAGAGAAAATATTTTAGATGCAGTATCAAAAAATGATATTATTATTATTAATGCCGGCTCATCAGCTGGAACACATGATTATACTCGGGCTCTAATAGAGGAATTAGGAGAAGTTTTAGTTCATGGAATAGCTATTAAACCAGGTAAACCTACAATATTAGGATTTATAAAGAATAAGCCTGTTATTGGAATTCCTGGATACCCTGTATCTTCATATTTTGTTTTTGAAGAATTTGTGAAATCATTATTAAAAAATATGCTAAAGCAAGAGGATAAAAAAGATGATCTGATATTAGCAACTCTATCAAAAAAAATATTTTCATCTTTGAAACACAAGGAATATATAAGGATGACTCTTGGAGAAGTACAGGGGAAACTAATCGCTACCCCATTAAATCGTGGAGCAGGTGTTAGTATGAGTCTTGTAAAAGCAGATGGAATATTGGAAATAGAAAAAAATAGAGAAGGATATAATCTTGGAGAAGAAGTTAAAATACGTTTATTGAAACCACTCTCACTAATTAAAAAATCAATAGTAGTTATGGGTAGCAATGATCCTATAATGGATAGAATTTCAGAGGAAGTGAAATTATCTATAGCACATGTAGGAAGTTTTGGTGGGATATTATCACTGAAAAAGAAGGAAACTACAATAGCACCTATCCATATTTTAGACGAAAAAACAGGGACATATAATATTGAAATCTTGAAAAAATACTTTCCAAATAATGATGTTTATCTAATCAAAGGTATAAAGCGAGAACAGGGTTTAATTATACCTAAGGGGAATCCTAAAAAAATAAAAAAATTAGAGGACCTAGTTGAAAAAAAACTAATGTTTATGAATAGACAGCGAGGAGCAGGAACTAGAATATTGTTAGATTATAAATTAGGAGAATCAAACATAAGTAGCGACAAGATCATAGGGTATGATAGGGAGGCTACAACACATCTAGCAGCAGCAATATCTGTTAAAACAGGGAGTTCAGATATAACATTAGGAGTACGGTCAGCAGCTGAGATATTGGAGTTAGATTTTATACCTATTGGGTATGAAGATTATGACTTTGCAATTTTAAAGGAAAGTTTAGAAGATGAAAAAGTTGTGAAGTTTATAGAGTATATAAGATCAGAGAAATTTAAAAAAATAATTAATAAGATTGGAGGGTATAAAATATGATTAAAATAATTGGAAAGATTATTGCTGTTAATATTAGTGAGACAAAAGGTGTTGTAAAAAAACCGATTGAAGTAGGTCATTTTAAAGTTAATCATGGATTAGTAGGAGATGCTCATGCAGGAGAATGGCATAGGCAAGTAAGTTTGTTAGATAATAAAAGTATAGATAAAGTAGGAGATTTAACAGGAATAGGGTTTTGTACTGGAAAATTTGCAGAAAATTTAACAACAGAGGGGATCGTACTCTATGAACTACCTATTGGAACAAGATTAAAAATTGGAACAACAATTCAAGAGGTTACACAAATAGGGAAAGAGTGTCATGTTGGGTGTGAGATAAGAGCACTAGTAGGAGATTGCGTAATGCCTAGAGAAGGAATATTTACTAAGATTTTACAAGATGGCGAGATAAAAGCTGGAGATACAATAGAACTTTTATAATTAAAAAGGATGAATTAATCATCCTTTTTTTGATAGAATTTCAAATTTCTTTTTAAATTGTAGTGGTGTCAGTAAAAACTTACTTTTAAAGTATGATGAAAACTTACTTACATTAGAGAAATTTAATTTTACAGAGATATCAGTAATAGATAGATTGGTTTCTAAAAGAAGTGTAGATGAGTATTCTAATTTTTTATTTAAAATGTACTTAGAAGTAGAAACTTCAAAATTATTCTTAAATAAATTATTTAAAATGTTTTTATTAATACCAAACTCTTTTTGAAGAAATGAGATAGAGATATGTTCTTCTAAGTGCTCGTTAACATACTCTATAATAGAGATTAGAATTGGATCATGTAAGGACTCTACTGTAAGAGTTTTATTCTCTTCTAATAAAATAAGAATCATTTCACTGATAAATTTTAGAGTAATAATATTAGGATTTTTAAATGTGCTGATTTTATTTAAAGTTTTTAAAGAGTCTTTACTTAGCTTCCATGCTACCTTTTTCAAGAGATAGTTAGGAAGTTCTATATTAAACTCTTTAAAGAATTTTTTCTTTATGTGTAAAGTAACATAGCTAATGTCTTTAGTAAATACTTTGTAGTTTCCAAGAGGAATTCCCTTTGAAATGAGAGCTTCTTTTTCATTTAAGATAATAGAATCTTTTTGAAAGCCAACTTGTCCATAGTTACAAAATCTAATAATTAGACCATCACGAGAAAAAAAAGATGGAGAAATAGTTTCAAAAAAGTTCTTATTTATTACTATAACATCACACAAAGAATCACTATATATCTGGTAAAATTCTTTATTTTCAATAGTTTCAATAGAATCTTTAAAAAGATGTTGATTAAAATGAAAAACTTCCTCTACCATTCTAGAGTTTTCTATAAAAAATTTAATAAGTACTTCTGGATAGGAAGAAACATCTTTAAGAATATACTCTATACTTTTACTGTGATTGAATCCTAAAATATTTCTAAAACTAAAATATTCTAATGATAATCGAAAAGCTTTCTCACGTCGAGAATCATCGGGAAATATGAAAGGTTCTTTTTTATTTAAAAAACCAGAAAAATCTGTAGTTTCTCCTAATAATAATTCGTAATAAAAAGATAATATAGTAAGATGATCACTCTCGGTAAACTTATCCGTATTGCTATTTAAAAATTTATATAGGTCCATAACTTTAAAATAGTCATAATATAGATTTTTATTAGATTTTTTTATTAAATTTTCAAAATTTGTGATAGTATCTGCATGCATAATTTTCACCTCATCTATATTATACTT
>JAGLEA010000042.1 GCA_023145315.1 Psychrilyobacter sp. | reverse complement strand
TTAGCTTCAGCAAGATGTACAAACGAGGACAACTTCTTATTTCAAAAATTTATGAGAGTGTCTATTGGAACTAACAATATAGATCATTGTGCCCGTCTCTGACACGCCTCTACAGTTGCAGGTCTTGCAACTACGCTAGGTAGTGGTGCTATGACAAATAGTATATCAGAAACAAAAGATTCAGATCTTATATTTGTAATAGGATCAAATCCAAGGGAAAATCACCCTGTGATAGGAGCTAAAATAAAAGAAGCTTATAGAAATGGAACTAAAATTTTATTAGCTGATCCAAGGAAAATTCAACTATCTGAGGAAGCAGATGTGTATATGCAGGTAAATGTAGGAGCTAATATTGCTCTTATAAATGGAATGATTCATACAATAATAGTAGAAGGATTAACTAATGAAGCTTATATTAAAGATCATACTGAAGGGTATGAAAGTTTAAAAAAAGTTGTAGAAAAATATTCTCCAGAGGAGATAGAAGAGATAGCGGGAGTACCAGCAGAAGATATAAAAAAAGCAGGAAGGTTATATGCTAATGCAAAATCAGCTTCTATCTATTATGCAATGGGAATAACACAATTTAAAACTGGAACTAATGCAGTAATAGCACTTTCTAATTTAGCATTAATAACAGGTCAAATAGGTAGGCCAGGAACAGGGATTAATCCTCTAAGAGGACAAAACAATGTACAAGGTTCATGTGATATGGGTGCATTTCCAGATATATATCCTGGATATCAAAGTGTAGAAAATAAGATTGCAATGGAAAAATTTTCTAAGAATTGGGGAGTAGAAGTTCCTACAGAAATAGGTTTAACACTTCCTCAAATAATGGATGCAGCCCATCATGGAGATGTAAAATTTTTATATATTATGGGAGAGAATCCAGTAGTATCAGATCCAGATACTACTCATATCCTAGAGTCTTTAGAAACATTAGATTTCTTAGTCGTACAAGATATATTTATGACTGAAACAGCTCTAAAAGCTGACCTAGTGTTGCCAGCACTAACTTTTGCTGAAAAAGATGGAACATTTACAAATACAGAGAGAAGAGTTCAAATGGTAAGAAAAGCTATTCAGAGTGTCAAAGGTGCAAAAGCAGATTGGTTAATTTTTATGGAACTTATGAATAAATTTGGATATGAAAAAACATATGACCATCCACGGGAAATAATGGATGAAATAGCAGAGTTAGTTCCTCAATATGCAGGAATTTCATATGAAAGGATAGAAAAACAAGGTTTACAATGGCCAGTCAAAGATAAAACTCATCTTGGTACACCTATATTACATGTAGGAAAACCAATAAATGGAAAAGCTAAAATAATCCATGTAGAATACGAACTTCCTGGAGATTTAGTTAATGAAGAATACCCTACTGTACTAACAAATGGGAGAAATCTATATCATTATCATACTAGATCAATGACAGCAAAAACAGAAGGATTGCATAGTAAATCGCCAGAATCATATATAGAGATAAACCCTATAATGTGTAAACGAATAGGTGTAGTCCAAGGGGATATGGTAGAAGTTTCTTCTAGAAGAGGAACGATAGTAACAAAAGTAAGATCAACAGACAAGATTCAAGATGGGACTGTATTTATGACATTCCATTTTGCAGAGGGAAATGTCAACATATTAACAGGTACAGAAGCGATAGATGAGAAATCAGGGGAACCAGAGTTAAAATTAACAGCAGTATCTGTGAAAAAATATGAGGTGAAAAAATAGTGGATATTAATTTAATTGTCGATAATGAAAAAACTATATTTGATAGTAAGAAAACTCTTCTTGAAAATTTAGGAGAGATGGGAATAGAAGTACCATCATTGTGCTATCATAAAGATCTGGGAAGTCAAGAAGTCTGTGGAATTTGTGTAATAGACATTGATGGAAAATTAATTAAAAGTTGTTCTACAAAACCTAAAGCAGGAATGATAATAAAAACAGAAACTTCTGAAATAACAAGTAGAAGAAAGAATATTCTAGAAGAGATAATGAAAGATCATCCAAATGACTGCCTTACTTGTGAAAAAGCAAAAGGAGACTGTAAACTACAAGATGCATGTTATGATTACGATATTGAAAATAGAAATATAACTCCTATAAAAATTTATGAGATTGACACTAGTGCTATTGGAATGATAAGAGATATGAATAAATGTATAAAATGTGAAAATTGTGT
>JAGLEA010000041.1 GCA_023145315.1 Psychrilyobacter sp. | reverse complement strand
GTTCAAGTCCTGCAAGAAGCGCCATGTTTAGTAAGAATAGCTATGGGGATACACCTGGTCACATTCCGAACCCAGAAGTTAAGTCCGTAAACGCCGAAAGTACTTAGGGGGCAGCCCCTTGGGAGGATAGGAACTTGCTAAACCATTTTGGGGATATAGCTCAGTTGGGAGAGCGCCGCACTTGCACTGCGGAGGTCAGCGGTTCGACCCCGCTTATCTCCACCAAATAAATTATAAATCAGGATAACTCCTGATTTTTTTATATATTGACATAAATTATAAATAAAGGTATAATAATAAAATAAATTATATGTTATAAATAAGAGTTTAAATAGAAGATAGGAGGCAAAATGATATATGTATTAGCCGCAATAGCCGCAATTTCACTATTGTTTTCAGGAGTTAAAAATACTTTTAGAGCTTTACCAGCATTAATAATAGTTTCAGTATTAATATTTTTCTTAGGGTCAGCCTTTATTACATTTTTACCAATAATAATAATAATAGTAGTTTTGAACATGATATTTGGAAAGAAAAAAGCAATGAGAGGATCTTATCATTATAAAACTTCTAATTCAGGGAATACTCAAGATTTCAACGATTTCTTTAGACAAGCAGCCGGAGCAGGCTACGGTAGAACTAATAATCAACATGGAAATACAGGGTTTCCAGGTTATACAGTAAATAAAGATCAATTTTATACAGAATTAGGTGTGACTAAAGGTTCTTCACCAGAGGAGATAAAAAAAGCATATAGGACACAAGCAATGAAATATCATCCAGATAAAGCTAATAATTTAGATGAAGCAACAAAAGCAAGATATGAAGAAAAATTTAAAAAAATAAATGAAGCATATGAAAATTTAAAATAAATTTTAGAAGAAAAAAACTCCTACTCATATAATTGAGTAGGAGTTTTTTCTTTAGTTATACATCTCTGCAAGTCTAGCTTCTACAGATTCATCTTTTATGTATTCATCGAAATCCATTAATTTGTCAACGACACCATTAGGGGTAATCTCAATAATTCTATTTGCAATAGTTTGAATAAATTCATGGTCATGAGCAGCAAATAATATAGTTCCATTAAATTTTATCAATGCTTTATTAAGAGACTGAATAGATTCTAAATCTAAATGGTCTGTAGGATTATCAAAGATATAAACATTAGCTCCAGTCATCATTGTTTTTGATAACATACATCTAACTTTTTCTCCACCAGAAAGAACACTAGGTTTTTTTTGAGAGTCTTCACCACCAAATAACATTCTTCCTAAGAATCCTCTAATAAAACTTTCATGAGGATCTGCTGAATATGGTCTTAACCAATCTATAAGGTCAGTACCACTGTCAGCTCCAAAATACTCAGAGTTGTCTCTAGGCATATATCCTAAAGAGGTAGTTACTCCCCAAACAATCTCTCCAGAATCAGCTTCTAATTCTCCAGCTAATATTTTTATAAGAGTAGTTTTTACAATATCATTTTTAGCAAGGAATATAACTTTATCTCCTGTATCTATAGTGAAAGAAATATTATCTAAGACTTTTACTCCATCAATAGTTTTTGTAAGATTTTCAACTTTTAACATGTTGTTTCCAGCATCTTTTTCAGATTTGAATTCAATGAATGGATATTTTCTATTAGATACTTGCATATCTTCAAATTTTAAATTTTCTAACATTTTCTTTCTAGCAGTTGCTTGGTTTGATTTAGATGCGTTGGCACTAAATCTAGCAATAAAGGTTTTTAATTCTTCTCTTTTTTGCTCTAATTTTTTATTTTTATTTCTCATTAATTCTAAAACTATTTGACTTGATTCATACCAGAAATCATAGTTTCCTGCAAACATTTTAATTTTTCCAAAGTCAATATCAGCAATGTGAGTACAAACTTTATTTAGAAAATGTCTATCATGTGATACAACGATAACAGTTTCATCAAAATTCATTAAAAAATTCTCTAACCAGTTGATAGCATGAATATCAAGACCATTTGTAGGCTCGTCTAATAGTAATACATCAGGCTCACCAAATAGTGCTTGTGCTAATAGAATTTTTACTCTTTCTGGTTCTGTAAGATCATTCATTATTTTGTAATGTAGATCAGGTCCAATTCCTAATCCTGTAAGTAATTTTTCAGCATTAGTTTCAGCTGACCATCCATCAAGTTCTTCGATTCTATCTGTTAAATCTCCAGCTTTAGCATAGTCTTCATCTGTTGCATCAGGCTTTGCATAAAGTTCCTCTTGCTCTTTTTTTATAGCAAAAAGTTCCTTATGTCCCATCATTACAACTTCTAAAACAACTTCTTCTGCGTGAGCGAAATGGTTTTGTTGTAAGAATGATAATCTTTGTCTAGGTCCTAAGATTACGTCACCTTCAGAACTGTCTACTTCACCTGCAAGTATCTTTAAAAATGTTGATTTACCTGCTCCATTAGCCCCAATTAATCCATAACAATTACCAGGTGTAAACTTAACACTTACATCGTCAAATAATTTTTTTCCAGGGAACATTAGCCCTATACCACTAGTTGATATCATTTTGTTAACCTCCAAGTCTATATATCTATTAAATATGTATTGAAATATAAAATAATTATAAAATAATTTTTTATTCTTAACATTATATCATATTTTCCATAAATTTAGTATATACTATTAACTAGAAGAAAATAATAATAGGTACTTTGGGGTGTTTTGATGAAAGGAAGAGTATATCTAGAGCATAATTATCTTGGAATAATAGAGATAGTTGAAGAAGTAGATGGAATTAGTAGTATTACTTTTGTAGAAGAAAAATTAAAAGAGATAGTTAGTTTAAAAGTTTTGACATGTAAGAGAGAATTAGAAGAGTATTTTTTAAAGAAAAGGACAAAATTTACTGTAAAAATAGATTTTAGAGTGGGAACAAAGTTTCAAAATATGTGTTGGAATTCTATCTATAAAATACCTTATGGAAAAACAATTTCCTATTCAGAGGAAGCTATTATGATAGGAAATTCAAAAGCAGTAAGGGCTGTAGGTGGTGCTAATAGTAAGAACCCAATCTCTATTATAGTTCCTTGACACCGTGTAATAGGTAAGTCGGGAAAACTTACGGGATTTGCAGGTGGTATATGGAGAAAAAAATATCTTTTAGAATTAGAAGGTAATTAAGAGGC
>JAGLEA010000040.1 GCA_023145315.1 Psychrilyobacter sp. | reverse complement strand
ATTGAATTAAGAAACTGGGGGGAACATGGAAATATTAAAGAGAATAGAAGAATTAAAAAAAGAGAAAAATGCAATAATTTTGGCACATTATTATCAAAATGCAGATATACAGGATCTAGCTGATTATGTAGGAGATTCTTATTTTTTAAGTGAAATAGGAAGAGATAGTGATGCAGAGATCATCGTATATTGTGGTGTTAAATTTATGGCTGAAAGTGCTAAAATACTATCACCAGAAAAAACTGTATTGTTTCCAGTCCATGGAGATGCTACTTGTTGCATGGAGCACCAAGCTACACCAGGGTTAGTAGAAGAGATGAAGAAAAAACATCCAAATGCTAAAGTGGTGACATATATAAACTCTTCAAGTGAAGTAAAAGCTGTATCAGATGCTTGTTGTACTTCGTCATCAGCGATTAATATAGTAGAAAATATAGATGCTGATGAAATTATATTTGTTCCTGATCAAAATCTAGCTTCATACGTAGCAGAACAAACAACTAAAAAAATTATACCATTTGATGGTCAATGTAACGTTCATCACAAGGTAACTCTTAAAAATATAGAGTCACTAAAGGAACAGCATGGAGAGTTAGAAATATTGGCTCACCCAGAGTGTCAAAAAGAAATCAGAGACATTTCAGACTATGTTGGAAGTACGGCAGGAATATTAAAATATGCAAGAGAGTCAAAGAAAAATGAATTAATCATAGTAACTGAAAAAGGAATTGAACATCAGTTAAGAAAAGATAGTCCAAAGAAAAAGTTCTATTTTCCACATATGATTTGCTCACCTATGAAAAGAGTGTTTGTCGAATCAATAGCAGAAGCCTTGGAAACGAACAAGGGTGAGGTAATAATGGATCAAAGATTAATAGAAAAAGCTAAAAGAGCTCTATTAAATATGCACAAATATGCAGGAGGGTAAGGTATGAACTATGATGTAATAATTTGTGGAAGTGGGATAGCTGGAATTTATACAGCTTTAAATTTAGACAAAAAATTAAAAATAGCAATTATTACAAATAGTGAGTTAAAAAACTGCAATACTTATTTGGCTCAAGGTGGGATAACAACAGTAATGGGGGAATCAGATAAAAAGGCATTTATAAAAGATACTCTATACGCAGGAGGAAATGAAAATAATCTAGAAACAGTGAAATTAATAGCTGAGGAGTCAGAAAGAAATATAGCTGAACTAGTTGAGATGGGAGTTCCTTTCAATAGGGATAAAGACGGTAAGTTGCTCTATACGAGGGAAGCTGCTCACTCAAAAAGAAGGATATTGTATTCTGACGATCAAACTGGAAAATATATTTTTTTGACACTTCTAAAAAAATTAGAAGAGAGAGTAAATGTTGATATATTTGAAGAGGTTGAAATACTAGATTTATTAGTTACTCCTACTGAAGTATATGGTATATTAGCTCATGATAAAGAAAAAAAAGTATTTGAAATTTGTGGAACGAAGGTAGTTTTGGCTACAGGTGGAATTGGGGGATTATTTAAAAATTCTACAAATAGAAGAAATTTAAAGGGAATAGGGATAGCGTTAGCTAAAAAACATGGAATAAAAATAGCAGATGTAGGAGCAATCCAATTTCATCCTACAGCATTTTATGACCCAAAGAGTGAGAGAAGATTTTTGATATCAGAATCTCTTCGTGGAGAAGGTGCAAAATTACGGGACTTAGATGGTAATCGTTTTATAGATGAACTCCTCCCTCGTGATGTAGTGGCTGCTGGAATAGAAAAAAATAAAAAAAAGAGTAGTTCTCCTTTTGTGTATTTAGATGCCACTCATCTGGATCATGATTTTATGAAGAATAGGTTTGTAGGAATCTATAATAACCTTTTGAAGAATGGAATAGATATAACCAAAGATCTAATACCGGTAACAACTTCTCAACACTATTTTATGGGTGGAATCCAGGTAGATATGGATGGAAAAACGGATCTAAAAAATTTATACGCTTGTGGTGAAGTAGCGTTTACAGGATTTCATGGTAAAAATAGACTGGCAAGTAATTCATTATTAGAAGGATTAATTTTTGGGAAAAGAGTAGCAGAGTCTATCAATAAAAAAATAGATAAAAATAAAATAAATAAAGATTGTAAAAGAAAGGGAAGATTAGAACAAGTGGATATAGAAAAAATAAAAAGTGAAAACGATAAATCTGTAATAGATGAAATATTAAAAGTGAGGGAGGATTTAAAAGATGAATTTTCTATTGGTAGATAAAATAATAAAAGATGCGTTATTAGAAGATGCAGTGGTAGATGATATCACAACAAATTCAATTTTAACAAATAATGCAATGTGTACAGTTGATTTGATAGCAAAGGAAGAAGGAATAATATGTGGCTTAGAAATATTTCGTAGGACATTTGATATATTAGGAGGGGTTACTATAGAATTTTTTTCTTTAGAAGGAGATTTAGTAAAACCTAAAGAGGTAATAGGGAAATTATCTGGAAGTGCAAAAAATATACTGAGTGGTGAAAGAGTAGCATTAAATCTTATCCAAAGGATGTCTGGGATAGCAACGAAAACAAATAAAATGGTTAAAATTTTAGATGGGACAGGTATAAAATTAATGGATACAAGGAAAACAACTCCTAATTTAAGGTATTTAGAAAAATATTCTGTAAAGGTAGGGGGAGGAAATAATCATAGATATAACCTAATGGATATGTCCATGATAAAGGATAACCACATAATGGCAGCAGGTGGAAGTTTAACGGCAGCAGTGTTAGCAGTGAGATCAAACCATCCATTTGTAAAGAAAATTGAAGTAGAAACAGAAACTCTAGAACAAGTAAGGGAAGCGGTAGAAGTAGGAGTCGATATAATCATGCTAGATAATATGGATGTATTAACTATGGATAAAGCTATAAAAATAATAGATGGAAAGGCTATTGTAGAAATTTCTGGGAATGTAGACGAAGAAAGAATT
>JAGLEA010000004.1 GCA_023145315.1 Psychrilyobacter sp. | reverse complement strand
CCTTTATATAAAAATATTGAATTTGATTTTTTACCTTTAAATTTCACTTGATTACTACTCAAGGTAACTGTTTCTATAACACCAGGCTTAATTTCATATGTATAATAACTACCACTTTTCACTTCAATAATAGCACTTCCTTTTTCAGCACTAATATATATTTTTTTTCCTTTATAACGATTAATTCCAACTGTTAAATCATCTTGAATAAATTCAGATCCGAAGATAGACGCAGTAATAAATAAAAATATATATAGTATTTTCATCTTAGCATTCCTCAACAAAAGTTTCACTCTTTTCATATAAAAATAGTAATGTTGATTTTTTCTTTTTACCGGTAAAGATATCTATACTAAATTCTTCTAATTGTGTATTTTTAAACCCTTGTCTATTGTTTTTAAACCTCTTTTCTTCAACCAATTTTTCTACTATCTCATGGTAATATTCTCGGTTTTTTTCAGAGATAAACCATTCTGGATAGTTTCCTGGTTTCCCCATTTTTACATAATCAAATTTTATATACTCGATAAATTTGTCTCTGCTCTCTATATCTTTTTTATTTTCATCTAAAAATTTATCATAGAACTCAACAAAAAAATTAAATATTGCTAATTTTTTATGTGATATTTTAAAATAACCATGTCTCTCAAAGTAATTAGCAATATCAAAGAAAAATTCGAATGGTGATGAGTAAAATTTATTAATTACAAATTCTAAACTCTTTTCAAAATCTCCTGAATTATAATAAAAATCCAAAACCTCTTCTACATCCTTTAATTTTAGTAGCTCTTCATATGTAATGTGATTATTTGATATAACTTCATAGGGTGGAAAGTCCATATACTTATAGTTAAACTCATCTATTTGATTTGATATTTCCGTTCCTTTTAATATCTTTAAAAATCCTAATTGAATCATCTCTGGTTTTAAATCATAAACATAATTAAACGAGTCTTTAAAAGTATCAAAACCTTCCTTGGGTAACCCTGCAATAAGATCTAAATGAAGGTGAATATTATCTTTTATAGCTAAAACATTTTTTGCTAATTTATTTAGGTCATTTTTCCTTCTAATTAGGTCCATTGTATTTTTATTTATCGTTTGTACTCCTATCTCAAATTGAAATAGATTTTTTGGAACAGTAGTTAAAAACTCTATAACTTCATCGTCAAAAAGATCACCACTAATTTCAAAGTGAAAAGTAATGTTTTCTTTATGATTTTCAACTAAAAATTTCCAAACTTCCATATAATGATCTTTTTTAAGATTAAAAGTTCTATCTACAAATTTAACCAAAGTTACACCTGCTTCTATAAATGTAGTCAGATCTTTTTTTACACGTGGTAAACTAAAACTTCTAACACTTTTTTCTATAGATGACATACAGTATGAACATCTAAAGGGACATCCACGAGTAGACTCATAGTAAAATATTTTTCCTTTATTTTCTATTAATTCCCATTCTTCGTACGGAAAATCTATAATATCTAAATTTTCAATAGGTTTTTCAGGACCATTAAATTTAATCATATTATTTTCTCTATAATAGAAACCTAAAACTTTTTCTTTTTTTTCTGTCAGGAGATTTTTAACTATAGTTTCCCCTTCTCCTACAATAATCCCGTCTACTACATCATATTCTTTCATGACTTCCATAGCACTATAAGATACTTCTGGACCTCCTAGATAGATCTCTATTTTCGGATATATTTTTTTTAACTCCACTACTATTTTGAATACAAATTCTTTATTCCATATATAAGTTGAGATTAATAATATTTCTGGTTTTGATTCTACAATTTCACGAATAATATTTGGTAGTTGATTATTAATACTACTCTCAACCAAACTTAGATTATATCCTTCTATTTTTTCAATAACTCTTTTAATATATCTTATAGCAAGATTTGTATGTACGAATTTACTATTTATCCCTAATAGGGTAATATTCTTTTTTTTCATATTTTCCTCACTCTTTTTTTTATTTAGGTTTATTCTTATTTTTCTTCTGATAGTCTAGATGTTCTTTATATGTTTTTGTAAATTTGTGACTTTGTGATCCATCATACTTAGCTACAAAAAAATAAAATTTTGTTTTAGCGGGGTTAATTGCAGCGTCTATAGCTACTTTCCCTGGGTTCCCTATTGGTGCAATTGGTAAACCATGTATTCTATAGGTGTTATACGGTGACTCTATTTTTAAATCTTTATAATATATCCTTCTTTTTTTATATCCAAAAATATAGTTGACAGTTGCATCTGATTCTAATCTCATTCCTTTTTTAAGTCGATTATAAAAGACAGAAGCTATTAGTGGCTTATCTACATCAACTACAGCTTCTCTTTCTATAACAGATCCCATTATCAACTTCTTATAGAACTCTTTTTTATTTTTACCATATTTTTCAACAGGATAATTTTTTAAAAATTCACTTAGTAGAGTGTTAATAATTACTGTGGGGGTAGCACCTTTTGATATATAATATGTTTCAGGAAATAAGTATCCTTCAAAATTACCATTAGGAGTTAGATAAGGAAAGTTAATCCTACTTAATACGCTATCAAATTCTTCTCCTGTTGCCATATTTTTTTTTATTAATATTTCTTTTATCTCTTCTACTGTTAATCCTTCTGGTATAGTTAATCTAACCATTTGAGCTTTCCCATCTTTTAAAAGGTCGAAAAGTTCAGGAATATTATAACTACCATCTATCTCATAATATCCAGCTTTTACACCTTTTGATGCACCTGTAAATCTAAAATAAGCTTTAACAAAAATACTTTCTTTTAAATTAAGCTCCTTTAATAAACCACGGACACTTTCACCTCTTTTCAATTCAATCGTTTGATGAATTTCTGTCTTTTTTATATTAATATTATAATAATAACTACTACTTAAAATTACAACAGCTAGTATCACACTTAATAAAAAAAACTTTATCACTCTCATATAGTTACTCCCACATAATTTATTAAATAATCTCTTCATTATATACTATATTAAGTTAAAATAACATAGTAAAAATAATCTCTCTTAATATTTTTGATATAATGCTATAATAATATTGAAATACTAAAAAAGGAGTTTCTATGAAAAAAATTATTTTGTTTATTATACTAGGTATTACATTAGTTTCCTGCTCTACTGCTACACACCATACAGTTAGACGTGGAGAAAATTTAACTAAAATTTCAAAAAACTCTGGAGTATCTATTAGTGAACTAAAAGATATAAATCATCTGACTAGTGATAAGATTGTAGTCGGTCAAGTTATTTATTTTAAAAAAGCTAAAAATAATAACAAATTATTAGAAGTTACTCATCTTGGTGGGCCACGTCTAGATCACGAAGGAATCGAGATGATTAAAAGATTTGAGCAATTAAGAACTAAATCATACCAAGATTCTGGCGGTGTTTGGACCATAGGATATGGTCACACTGGTGATGATGTAGGTAGATGGACTCGGATCAGTGAGAAAAGAGCTATAGAATTATTAGAAGATGATGTAAGTGCAACAGAGAGAGGGGTTGAAAAAGTTCTTAAGGTTAAAACTACTCAACATAAATTTAACGCCATGGTTAGTTTAGCTTTTAATGTCGGTGTTAGTAATTTCAGACAATCTACTCTGTTAAAACTACATAATAAAGGGCAATTTACAAAAGCTAGTTATGAATTTAAAAAATGGTCAAAAGTAAAGGGGAAAACTAATAAAGGTCTTTTGAAAAGACGCGCAATAGAAGCTAAAATCTATCAAACACAAAGTGAGAATTATATAAATTAAA
>JAGLEA010000039.1 GCA_023145315.1 Psychrilyobacter sp. | reverse complement strand
TTAAGAAAGGGTGTTTTTGTTTGTTATGGTATAATATAATAATAAAGGAGTTAGAGAAGAAAACTTGTATAAATATAGATAATAAAAAATGGGGTGATAGAAATGAAAAAATTAATATTAGGATTGATGTTATTATTAGGAGCTTTATCATTTGGTGTAAAAGAAGGATTAGAAGTAGGAAACTTATTTCCAAAAATCCAACTATCCGATACTAGCGGTAATGAAGTCGCAACATCAGAAAAATATAGTGATAAGATTACTATCTATAATTTTGGTGCAAGTTGGTGTCCACCGTGTAAAGTTGAGAAGCCATTATTGAATAAATTTTACTTAGCTAATAGAGAAAAATTAAATGTAGTATCCATTATGGTTGATCATAATGGTGAAGATGTAGACAAATTCTATAAAGAACTACCTATGGATTTTCCACATTATTTTGATAAAGGACAAATTTTATCTAGAAAATTTTTGATCAGATCAGTGCCTACAAGTTATGTTGTTGATAGTAATGGAATAATTTTAGAAAGAGTAAATGGAGCTATAGATTGGAGTCAATTAACAATGAAAGATTTAGAGGGATTAAGATAGATGGAAATAAGTATATTGATTGTTTTTTTAGCGGGATTAGGAAGCTTTCTATCTCCTTGTATTATCCCACTTGTACCGAGTTATCTATCATATATAACAGGGGGAGTTTTAAATCAAGAAGTGGGGGAGAAAGAAAAAAAACTTTTGAAAAATAAATTAAAAGTAGTTTTCCATACAGTATTTTTTGTATTAGGGTTTGGTACAGCATTTATGACTTTACAAATTCTAATATTTAAATTTACCAATTTGGCGAGTAAACTCATTGGAAATAATGTTTTAAACTTAGTTTTTGGTGGAATAATCATAGTTATGGGACTTCATATGTTAGGAGTTTTTAAAATAACAAAATTATACTCAGAAAAAAGGATGAATTTTAAATTAGGTAGGAGAAATTTTGGGACATCGTATTTGTTTGGATTTGCTTTTGGGTTTGGATGGACACCGTGTATGGGACCGGTATTATTTACTGTTATGTCATATCTGGCGAATTCAAATACTATGCTTATGGGTATAATATATATATGGATATTTACTTTGGGATTAGGAGTGCCATTTTTGATATTTGCTTTCTTTTTGGATAAAAGTAGAAAATTAAACTTTATAAAGAAAAACTTTTTATTTACAGACAAACTTAGTGGGATTGTATTAATAATAATGGGATTACTACTAGCAAGTAATAAAATGACTATATTCCTTAGTTGGAGTTGGTAAAAAAAGTAGAAATAGGAGGCGATGGATGAAAAAGATAATTTTTTTAATTATATGTATATTTTATTATTCACTCTCCTTTTCGCTAGAAGTAAAAGCTAATACAAAGGAGATAAAAGAAGAATATCTGGAAACTATAGGGGAATTAGGGAATGTAGAAGCAAGAAATCTAGTTAGAAAACATTTAGAAAAAGTAGAGATAGAAGAGGTATGGGGGAAGACACCTACAGATTATTTTTCAGGGAAAATAAGAGTAAATGTGGGGAAAGAGTACGCAGAACGAAAAAATTCTTATATTCATGAAACGGGACATGCTTTAGATGCGGCACTAGGTGAAGAGTATATAGGTGAAGATTTTTTCCTATCAGAATTTAAAAATAAAATGAAAGATAATATAAAAAAAAATTATGGTAATACAAAAATAATAGAGAGCTATAGTGAAAAAAATGATACAGGAAAATTTGGAAGTGAAAAGTACCGTGAGGTATCAGATATAATAAATGGTATTACAGGTGGGAAAATAAAATATAACTATGGACACTCACAAGATTATTGGAGAAGTGGAGGGATAAAAGTTGTAGGAGCAGAGGTTTTTGCAGATTTATTTGTAATATATGCAACAAATGATGAAAAACAGAGAAAAGTTATAGAAGAATTATATCCAAAACTATATAGTGACTTTATAAATTTAATAAGTGGGGAGTAGATGAGATGAAAAAAATTATGATATTATTTTTTATAATAGCGACTATGAGTTATAGTGTTTCTTTAGCGGTAAAAGGTAAAGATGATTTTGGAGATGAAACAGATAGATATGAAACGGTGTTAACTGTGGATGATGCCGAAGCTGGGATTATACAAATTTCGAATAAAGATGTAGCTATGATAGGATTGAAGATGGATCTCAAAGGGATCGACAATGTGTATGAAGATGGTATTGTAAAGATAAAAATTGATAGTGGAGAGGTTTACACATTTAATAGTCATGTTGGCATGTCTACTACAAAAGAAATGTTGCTTTTTTCTCTAACTAAACGAGATAGCAAAAAAATGTTAGATATGATGAAAAAAAATAAAACTATAAAGATAGCTTTATATGGTGGTAAAAAAATGGGATCTGTTGGAACTTTAAAGATTAATCTTTATGGGTTTACTAGGGAATATAAAAAACTATAAGAAAAACAGAAGTTAAGTTAAATAAAATATTTTTATATTCTTTTTAAGAGCTGGGGTACCTATCCTAGCTCTTATTTTATGAAGACCACACTACCTGGTGGGTTCTGATTTTAGCCTTGTTTTTGTTGGAGTTATATCAAAAAAGAGTTGACGGGGAATTGAAACTCTGTTATACTGTTCTAGTTGCAAAAATAAATTTCAAGTTACTTAATTTTAAGATAATTATGAAAAAAAAGAAAAGGAGGGTAAAGATGCCTACTATTAACCAATTAATAAGAAAAGGAAGAAAGACTTTAGGGTCTAGAAAAACATCACCAGCATTAAAAGGAAACCCACAAAAAAGAGGAGTTTGTATTAGAGTTTATACTACTACACCAAGAAAACCTAACTCAGCTTTAAGAAAGGTTGCCAGAGTAAGATTAACTAACGGAATCGAAGTTACTGCTTATATCCCAGGAATCGGACATAACTTACAAGAACATTCAATCGTTCTTTTAAAAGGTGGAATGACGAAAGACTTAGCAGGTGTAAGATATAAAGTAATTAGAGGAGCTTTAGATACTGCAGGAGTAGCAGATAGAAAGCAAGCTAGATCTAAATATGGAGTAAAAAAAGGATAATAATTAAAACAAATTAGGAGGTGCAAAATATATGTCAAGAAGAAGAGCAGCAGT
>JAGLEA010000038.1 GCA_023145315.1 Psychrilyobacter sp. | reverse complement strand
GACCCCCTGCTTGTAAGGCAGGTGCTCTCCCAACTGAGCTATGCGAGCCTCTTTCTTTTCAGAACTCATTAAGTATACTATAGCGTCTATTTTTTTGCAACCTTTTTTTACAAAATTACTTCTAGATTCCAAATTTTATAGTTTAATACTGTATTTTAAATGATTTACACCTGTTCCATACTCATTAAATAAAACTTCTTCTTTTTTAAATCCTATTTTTTCATATAATTTTATACCCTTTATATTTTTTATAGAAGTTGTTAAAGATATTTTTTCAATCTTATTTTTTTTTAGAATTTCTATAGAGTTTTCCAATAATTTCTTTCCATACCCTTTTTGTCTATATTCTTTTTTTATAGAAAACCCATACAAAAATACCTCTTCTACATTGAAACTTCTAATAAATTCAGCTATCCCTAGTATTTTAGCGTCCTCAACTAATACAAAAACTTTTCCATATTTTATCAAGGGTTTTAATATCCACTTATCCACTCCTCCGTTTTCACCAAAAGCTTCCTTTTCTATCTCTATAATTTGATCTATATACTCATCATCATTAACATCTATTTCTTTGAATTCCATCTTTACACCTCTAATAATTTATTTCATATAAATATAACCCTGCTCCATCTATAACTATTTTTTCTCCCTTTGGATCGTGAATTTTTAATTTATTTTTTATATAATTTTCTTCTCTGTCACCAAAATAAACAGCTAAAGAGCTTCCAACCATTATCCTAATTTGTGTTTTCAAGAACGCATTTCCTTTTATATAGATTCCAATTTTATTATTAGACTTTTCATAGCACCTAATTTCAAATATCTCTCTTATAGGGTTTCCACCACCACTATCCACCATTCTAAATCCATCAAAATTATGTTTTCCCAGATATACACTCATTATTTCTTCTAATTTTTTTACTTCTATTTCTTTTTTTATTTCAGTTATATATCTAGCTTCAAATATACTTCTATCAGGAGTTAATATAAATTCATAAGCTCTAGTTTTAGCTGAAAACCTAGAGTGAAATTCCTCTTCTACTTCCACTACATCTAATATCTTTATATCGGTAGGAGTTATGTTCTCTAATGCTATCAAAAGTCGATTAGGAGGGATTTTAGAAGCTGTCACAAAGTTTGAGACTTGCATCTTAGCATGGACACCTCTGTCAGTTCTTCCAGAACTTATTAGATCAACTTTTTTACCTATGATTTTATATATCCCTTTTTCTATCTCACCTTGGACAGTTCTTTTGTCTGGTTGTCGTTGAAGACCGAAGAAATCACTACCATCATATTGATATATTATTTTTATATTTTTTGTTTCTTTTGATTCTTTTATTTTATCCATATCAAGTGCCCCTGTATTTTCTTATTTTTTTGTAAAAAAAAACTCTAGATAATCCTAGAGTTTAAAACTTTAAATGGTGCGGAGGGGGGGACTTGAACCCCCACGTCGAAGACACTAGATCCTAAGTCTAGCGCGTCTGCCAATTCCGCCACCCCCGCATATGAGTGGTGCGCCACACAGGGTTTGAACCTGTGACAACTCGATTAAAAGTCGAGTGCTCTACCAGCTGAGCTAGTGGCGCATAATATAAAGTTTTCTTTTTAAAAATTGGGGTGGCTGACGGGACTTGAACCCGCGACAACCAGTACCACAAACTGGCGCTCTACCAACTGAACTACAACCACCACATTTTGGAGCGGGAAACCAGGTTCGAACTGGCGACATTCAGCTTGGAAGGCTGACGCTCTACCAACTGAGCTATTCCCGCGTTTATAACTATTTAATTAATGGTCGGAACAATAGGATTCGAACCTATGACCCCCTGCTCCCAAGGCAGGTGCGCTACCGGGCTGCGCTATGCTCCGTCGATATTTTATCCTTACGACAAGAACAATAATATCATACTTAATTAGAAGAGTCAATACTTTTTTTATTTTCTTCAATATATTTTTTGAGAAAATAAAGTATATCTCTAGAAATTTTATCTTTCTTCTTTTTTTCTATCTTTAAAGAAGTTTCATACAGTTCGCTATTTAACAATACACGGTATTCTTTTTCATATATCAATTTATTTTCTCCTACTATAGGAAATTTAGAATTTTTGATTATTAACTTATCCCCTTGCTTATTGTTCCAAGAGTCTATTATTTCTTCTATTTTTTTTCCTGTTAAAACAATTATAAAATACGATTCATCTTTTTTTTGTATTTCATATAGATCTTTAACTTTTATTTCTCCATATCTCAATCCTTCATTTAGAACTCCTAAATTTTGTATAATTATATCAATATTTTCTCCATATTCTTTGTATATCGTGTTATTTAATCCTTCTAATAACTCTTTTTTTGACATTGTTTGATTATTATATCCTATTTTTTTTTCCGAATAATAGACAGCACCATCTATTTCTTTTTGGTACTTTTCCTGCAACACCTTATTTTCACTAATTTTTTTAATATCTAACTCAGATTCTAGAATTTGACCAAGAAATAAAAAATTATTTGTTTTTCCAAAAACCCCACTACTATCAAACCCCTTTATTTCTTTCCCATAGATTAATTTTGAATTATCTTCTACATCTATAACATCTCCATTACTATTAAATTTAAGTGTTATATTACCGTAAAAATTATAGTTTTTAGACATCTCATAAAATTTTATTTTCTTTCTATCTTTATTTTTATAATTTGTACTAGAAATTTGTTTGTTTGTTTCCCCCTCTTTAAATATAAAGGATATCCCCCGTGTTTTTTCAATTAATTTTTTCAATTTTATCTCTTCTATATCTGTAATTAAAATAATTTTATTTATATTTTCGCTTTTTAAATCTTTAACCTTTTCATTTATTGTCTCTTCTACATCTATACTCAAAAAATCTTTGCTCAATACATCTTCTTTCTTTATTGAGATAAATCCTACTTTTTCTTCATTTATTGTTTTTATATAACTTCTATTCCATTTTGTTCCACTAGGGTTTTTAGGAACAATATTAGACAACAATATGCTTTTATCTAAATAAACTTTATCCTCTCTTTTTTCATTTATCCATAGATTTTCTTCAGGTACTAAAAAATCAAAGTTAAACTCTTCTAATAATTTTGAAAAAAATTCCCCTCTATATAAACTATTGTATACAGATCTAGACTCCACTTCCCCAGTGTAGAAGAGAATATCTAATTTTTCTTCTTCTTTTAGATCTACCATCCTCCAAATTCCACCAGATTTTATTTTATATATCCTATCCTCGTATCTAACATCTTCTACTTTTTCATCTATCGTCGACAGATTAGCTCCTATAAACCCTATTTTAACCTCTACCTCTTTGTGTTCCGCCATTTTTTCTATACTAGAACTTGAGTTAGAGCAAGAACTAAATAAAATTAAAATTATTATATATATTATTTTTTTCATTATTATTTCTCCTTTTACGATTCTTCTTCGTTAAATTATAGTGTATAATATAAATACTACTATAAACTCTTTTAAAAAACAATGAAGATTAAAAAATACTATACAAATGACTGGTAAGACTTTCTTAATTTATAACAAAAGGAGATCAACTTATGATAAAAACAATTTTAGAAGCAATTTTACCTATTTTTTTCGCTATTTTTTTAGGATGGTTTGCTGGAAAAAAAGGTATTGTCAAACACGAGCATAAAAAATCACTTATTAACTTTGTCACTATTTTAGCTTTACCACTTATACTTTTCAATACTACATCCCTAACTCCTATTGAGAATTTTAGTGATTTTAAAATAATATTTATAATAATAGTAGCTCTATTAACCACCTTTTTCACCTCTTATTTTATTTGTAAAATAGTTTTTGTTATGAACAACAAAGAAGCCTCTATATCAGCTCTAACCACTTCTTTCCCTAACTCCACATTTATTGGAATACCTTTATTATTACAATTATTTGATAGTAACGCCATGACAAGCATTGTTATCATAACTATCCTCTCTACAGTTTTACTTATTCCAATTGCTATAATTATCATGGAATCACATGAGAGTCACAATGTCTCTTTAATAAAACATATTAGAAGTTTATTGCTTAAACCTATGATTATTGCCCCTATTTTAGGCTTAGTATTCTCTGCTTTTGATATAAATACCCCTAATGTTGTCCACTCTTCTTTTTCTTTAATAGGAAATACAGCTCCAGCGATTGCTTTATTTACTATGGGATTAGGTATATCACA
>JAGLEA010000037.1 GCA_023145315.1 Psychrilyobacter sp. | reverse complement strand
ATCAAAGCTTTAAAGAAATTTTGATTTTATCAGCTTTACCAACTGGAGTTATCGTACCTATGCTAGCTTCACAATATGGTGCTTTAGAGATTGAGTCCAATAGTGCCGCTACTCTAGGTACCCTTCTCTCTATTTTCACATTAGGAGTCATTATTTTCATAATTTCTTAAGTTTAAAAACAAAAAAAGAAGTCACCTTGGTGACTTCTTTTTTTTCTAGTTTGCTGGAATATTTATTTTTTCTCCTGCATAGATAGAGTGAGCATCTTTAACATTTTTATTTTCTTTTAATATTGCGTTTATTGTCGTCTTGTTCTTTTTTGCGATTTTTCCTAATGTATCTCCTTTTTTGATTACATAAGTAGTCATTGCTTCTGCTGCTTTTACATCTTTATTTTCTGTCATTGTAGCTGCAACATCTTCTGCAGTTCCTGCAAATACTCTTCCATCTGTTGTTGGATGAGTTATTCCGTTTTCTCTAATATATTTTCCTAATATTTCTTCTAAACTCTCATACTCTGTTACTGTCTTTGTTCCTTTGAATGATTCATATTGATCTCCACCTACTGCCATGAAGTCATTTGTTGCTACATTGTACATCTTATCCATCATTACTTTTTCACCATTTGTAAATGTAAGTTCATATACTTTGTTCCCTACTTCTTTTGTAGGATCAAATTTAAATGTTATTCCTGCTACATGTGGAAATGATCCTCTAGCATCAGGGTATGATTGGATTCCATTTTCGATTCCATCTTTTAAGGCTTGTCCTGACATCTCTTTAACGATTACATAGTTACCAAATGGTAATACTGAGATTATATCTCCTCTTGTAATTGTCCCTTTTTGAATAGAAGCTCTGATACCTCCACCATTAGTTATTACAGCGTCTGCTTTTGTTTCAAATAACACTGCTTCTGTTATCATATCTCCTAAATTTGTTTCCCCTGCTCTTACATTATTTCTTTCACCGTCTAAAGTTATATCAGTTTCTCCAACTACTACTGAAGTAATTTTATCTTGCTCAACATTTACTGCCTCTATTATAGCAGTTACTGCTGGATCTTCTTCTACGTTTTCCATAGCATATTCTTTTGTAAATAATTTAGCTGTTTCTGTTTTTGTTCCATCTGCATTTAATTTAATAGTAACTTCACCTAAGTTTTTATCATAGAATCCTGATTGAACAATATGTGTATCTCCAACCATAGTATCTATCTCTTGATGACTATGTCCATCTACTATTAGATCTATTCCCGCTACTTCTGTTGCTACTTTTACACTTGTGTATACAGAATCTTCGTCCATTCCTAAATGTGAAAGAGCTACGATATAGTTTACACCTTCAGCAGTTAAAGCTGCTACAGATTCTTTTGCTGCTGCAATAGGATCTCCGAAAGTTACAGCTTCTACATTTAGTGGATTTGTTTTGTATGCTGTTTCAGGAGTTGCCAATCCGAATATTCCTACTTTTACACCATTTGGTAAAGTTTTAATAATATAAGGTTTGAACGCTTTTTCACCAGAATCTTTATATGTTACGTTAGATACAATAACTGGAAAGTTCATTGTATTCTGTAAATTTTCTATTCTATCTAATCCATAGTTATAATCATGGTTACCAGTTGTCATTGCATCATATCCCATTACATTCATAACTTTTACTACTGATTCTCCATTACTTAGAGCTGCATATACTGTTCCATGAAGAGTATCTCCTGCATCTAAAAATAATACATTTGGATCTTCTTTTCTAGTATTTTTAACTATTGTACTTACTCTAGCTAAACCCATACCGTCATATTTTCCAGTACTTACTCTTCCGTGAGTATCATTTACGTGCATAATTTTGAATTCTACATCTTCTGCTACTACCAATTTCTCTGTTGCTACTACTTTTTCTTTTTCACCATCAACCTTTGACATTTCACTTGTTTTTGTATCTTTTCCACATGCTACCACTAAAAGTAACATTAATACCGATAGTAATTTAAATACTTTTTTCATTTTTTTCCTCCTTATTTTATAGGAAAAGAGATGCGTCATGCACCTCTTTTCCTGTATTTGTTAATTTGCTGGTATTTTTAACTCTTCTCCAACATAGATAGAGTTTGCATCTTTAAGATTTTTATTCTCTTTTAAGATTGCATTTATTGTTGTCTTATTTGCTTTAGCTATCTTCCCTAGAGTATCTCCAGATTTGATTGTATATGTCTTTACTTCTTCCATTTTCATTTCTTCTTTAGCTGGTGT
>JAGLEA010000036.1 GCA_023145315.1 Psychrilyobacter sp. | reverse complement strand
GATCTAATTTTTTCAAATATAGCTTCTTTTTCAGGATAATCCAATTTGATTCCTACTAATTCCCAGTTATTAGTAACAGTTGGCTCTATCTTTCCTTGCTTTTCTGTTTTAACATATTCGATAATAAAAGCTCTGATTGTGCTTATCTCATCATTTCCAGAATCAAAATACTTATCTTCTTCAGTTACCCAACCATGAGTTGATAAAGTACCAAATCTATAGTTATTTATTGCTAACTTATACGTTTTTGCTGGATCTATTGCTTCACCATTGATAGTAGGGTTCATAACTCTATGTCCTGCTTCTTTTGATAGGTCTACTTTATATTCCATTCCAGAAAACATATCATAGTTATATGATCTTACATCTTGATTAAATGAAACTGTTACGTCTCCTTCCTTCCAAGTGTTGTAGTAAGACATTGACCATTCCATATATGCTAATAAGTTAGCACCTGTAATGTTCACTCCTACTAAAGTATTTGAATATTTATAGATATTCGCTACATCTTTATTTTTAAATGGTCCTGCTAATAAGTTAGCATCACTTTTAAAGAAAGCTGCTGCTGAAACATCGGCAGAATTTCCTTCTTTATCTTTTGCATACTTCATTTGTACAACATTAATTAATTCAATTACTGCATTTGGCTCTAATTGAGCACTAGGCATTGTTGTTACTTTAGCTTCTCCAGTTATATAATCTGGTCTTTCAATAAATGTTTTTGTAACTTCACCAATTACTACATTGGCTTCTGCTTTTGATTGATCATCGATAGATTTAAATTGATCTAAGATCTCTTTATCTGCTTCTATCTTTTTAGTTTCCATATTCTTCATAGTAATTGCATTCTCTCCATCAAGAGACCATTTACCATCAATTTTTTTAACTTTTATCTCTGCAGTTGCCACAGCCCATCCAAATGCTCCTGGTTCGATAATTGGAGTGTTGTTAACATTTTCAATATATTTAGCATGCTCATGTCCACCAAATATTAAATCAAATTCAGGAACTTCATTTGCTAAGTCATATATTCCTGATCCACCATATTGATCTTCTCTACCAATATGAATTGAACCTACTAATATATCATACTGACCATCTAATTCTGCTACAGTTTTCTTTACTGATTCCATTACACCTTTAAACTCTAAGTTTTTAAAATGAGCTGGTGAAGATGCTTCCCACATAGGTACATATGGAGGGATTATTCCGATAACAGCTACTCTTGCTCCATTTACATTAAATATTTGATATGAATTAACAAATTCTGAACCATCATCTTGATTCTTGATATTTGCAGATAATACTGTCCCATCAAAGTTTGAAATGTTTCTTTCGATAAATTCTTTTCCAAAGTTAAACTCATGATTTCCTAATGTCCAGATATCATATCCCATAGTATTCATTGCTTCTACCATTGGATGGATCTCTAAGTCATTAAATAATTCTGCTGAGTTTCCTTGTAAAGTATCTCCATCATCCATTAATATTAAATTAGGATGCTCCTCTCTTAATTGCTTTATTACCGTAGAAACTTTAGCTATACCTGCATCTGCATCTACAGAATCAGTAGCATATTCATATGAATATATTCTCCCGTGTAGATCTGCTGTTGCTGCGATAGCAATTGTTTGCTCTGTTAATTCTTCTGTCCCTTTTACAACAACTTTATTCTCTACTACTCTTTTTTCATCTTGCATTTTTGCTGGTGTTGCATCTGTTTTACTTTGTGCATCATTTGAGTTACACGACATAAATGCAACTGCAATTATAGATGCTAATAATAATTTTTTCATAGTTCCTCCTGTTGTTTTCACGTTTTTTTCCTTTTTGAGTTCTTTTTCAGTCCTTAATGACCTATAATACTCACTATAGTATAAACTTTTTTTCATTTTAAAACAAGGATTTTTTTTGTTAAAAAAAACTTAAATAAAAAGGACCTAATTATTTAGGTCCATCCTTTTTTATATTCTAACTTGACTTATATAAATTCTAAAATTAACACTTTTTGTAGAAGTTTAGTTCTAATTTATTTAACTTTTCTTAATCCAAAATTTCCTTTCTTCTTTATTAAATATATAGATATTCCTGCAGTTATAGGTACAGTTAATACTATTCCTATACTTCCAGAAATAGCTTGAACTAACTCTATAGCTATCAAAGGCATATTTATAAATTGCTTAGTTGTCATTTGGAATCCCCATATCATTAGCATCAAGTTTAAAGAGCTTCCCGTGAAAGCTAATATCAAGGTATTAGTCATAGTCCCCATTATATCTTTACCTATATCCATAAGAGATGCATACAGATCATCTAAATGAATGTCTGGATTTCTCTTGCATAGTTCGTTACATGATGATGCTATAGACATAGCCACGTCATTTATAGCTCCTAATGATGCTATTAATATAGATGTAAACATCAATCCGTTAATCTGAATATGATAATCAGCAGCTAAATATAATATTTGCTCCCCTTTTTCCATATGAATCCCAGAAAGTTTTGCTAAACTTCCAAAAGTATAGGAGATAATTCCTGATATAACAACACCTATTATTGTTCCCAATATTGCAGCATAAGTTTTTCTATTAAAGTCACCAATCAATAAGAAGGTTACCACTGTTATGACAGAGCATAACAACATAGCCCATGGTATCGGATTCCCACCTCTAAATATAATTGGTAGAAGTACAAATATTATTATTACACCTGTAAATAGAAGTGATATTATAGATTTTACCCCACTCATTTTTCCAAATACAACTAGTGTCAATGCAAACAGTCCCACCAATATATAGATATATCTATCCATTTTATAATTGTAAAACCAAACATGTTCCTTGCCGTCTTTCATCCTTACTGTGAATATTGCTTTCATTCCCGGTTTTGCAAATATGTTATGCCTATTACTCAAAACATTTATTACATCATAAGTTTTTCCTTTATGGACACCTTCTAAAAGCTTTACCTCTATCTTTTGCTTTCCAACATACCTTCCTGGCACTAGTGGATCTGGAGTTATACTCTCCTCTTTAATTTTTAAAACTTCACCATCTACAAACTCATAATCAAAGTATTTTTTTACACCAAAACTTTTATTTATTGATATTGATGAAAATATAATTACTATCATAGATGCAATTACACCTAATACAAATATTTTTTTCTTATTTGACATCTTTCCCCCTACTATTTTTTATTTTATTCTTACAGTATATCACAAACTTAATTTTTTATTTTATTTC
>JAGLEA010000035.1 GCA_023145315.1 Psychrilyobacter sp. | reverse complement strand
AATGTTGTAGATGCTTTCTCAATATTGGAAGATAATGGAAAATACTATGCCTTTATAGTAGAAGATGGAAAAGCTAAGAGGATAGAAGTAGAAGTAGGGATAAAAACACTATCAAAATATGAAGTATTAAACTTACCTCTAGGAACAAAAATTATAATCAATCCATTTAAAGTAACTCAAGGTGAGAAAGTTAAAATAAAGAAATAATAGAATATAAAAAGAGAACTTAGAATTTTCTAAATTCTCTTTTTTGTAATGGAGAGTGTGATATGATATTTTTTATTGTAAAAAAAATACTATTAGAAAATAAGTTGCGAACTGCTACTCCACTTATGGGAATAATCATAGGCGTAGCCTCAATTATGGGGATTTTTGCGATCTCTAGTGGTGGTCAATTAGCTGTGCAACAAGATTTGGCAAGTATAGCAGAAAATAGAGTGATGGTGAATAGTGATAATGGATTTGATAGGGAAGACATTAAGTTTGTAGAAGATTTGCCCATGATTAAATATGTTTTTTCACCAGATATGAGTTTAAATATAGAACAGTCTCAAAATGGAATGGATAATAAAATAAAGATAGAAGGGTATACAAAAAAAGCTATTAAAAATAAAAATTTAGAAATAAAAAATGGAAGTTCTAATCTAAATGGTGAAAATATATTGATAAGTGAGCAGCTAGCAAACAAAATTTATGGAAATACAGATGTAATAGGGAAAACGATAGAATTAAAAATAACATCATATAGAGTAGAAAAATTTAGAATTTTAGGAGTTTATAAAGAGGATCTACAGGAAACTTTTGGTAATTCAACGATATATCTAGATATAGATAAATATCAAGATATAAGTGATAGCAGAAAATCTAGAAATCTAGTAATAACATATTTTGAAGACGAAGACGCTGAAGAAAGTAGTGAGTATGTGATAGAATTACTGTCAAGAAAAAACTATCAAAACCATTATTCAATATTGGAAGGGAATAGTAAATATAAAAAAATAGAGAAGATAAAAAATATGATCAATATGTTTTTAGGCGCGATAGGTGTAGTAGCCCTTTTAATGGGTGGGCTAGGAGTTAGTAATTTATTATTAAATATGGTTAGGGAGATGACTCCGAGTATAGGAATATTACGAACTATGGGGATATCTTCTAAAAGTATATTAGAAATATTTTTGGTGAAATCTGTAATTTTATCAACTATAGGAGGATTTTTTGGGGTAGTATTTGGCTGTTTAGGAGCATATATAGTGGGGAGATTAATAGGTATTCCTTCTATATATTACATTTCACAAATAATAACAGTATTTATAACTTCAGTAGTTATGGGAGTAATTTTTGGAAGTTTCCCAGCATGGAAAGCGTCAAAAATGGATATTGTAGAAGCATTAAATATATAGAAAAGTGGATTTAAATTTTTTAACTTATAGAACCTAGAATTTTAGAGGTTCTATTTTTTATATTTATGCTTCTCCTATTATGGTATACTCTATTTAAATAAGAGTTTTTAGTGGCGTTAGAAGATGAATATAGAAGAGATAGAAAAAGCAAGAAAAGAATTAATAAGGTTGAGTAATAAAAATATAAATTTAGCAGAGGTGAACTATGGAAAATAAACCCAAAGTAGTGGTATTAGGAGGAGGAACAGGACTTTCAAATTTATTGAGAGGACTAAAATATTTCCCGCTAGATATAACTGCAATAGTAACTGTAGCAGATGATGGTGGCTCATCAGGAAGACTTCGAGATGAATTTAATATTCCTGCACCAGGGGATATAAGAAATGTAATGATAGCTTTGAGTGAGTTTGAGAGTAAAGGTGAAGAACTTCTAAACTATAGATTTAAGGGGAATAGTGACCTAGCAGGACATCCTGTAGGTAACCTAATGTTGGCTGCTATGATAAATATGGAAGGTAATATAGTAGATGGTATAAAAGCACTAAATGAAGTAATAAAGATAAAGGGGACGGTACTACCTGCCACATCAAGTAGTTGTACCCTAGTAGCAGAGATGGAAGATGGTGAAATAGTAGTAGGAGAATCAAAAATTCCTAATTTAAATAAAAAGATAAAAAGAGTATTTTTTAATAAAAAGCCAAAAGCAGTGATAGAAACTATAAAGGCAATTGATGAAGCTGAGATGATAATCGTAGGTATTGGAAGTCTATATACTAGTATCTTACCAAATTTAATAATAGATGAGATTAAAGAGGCTATACTAAGATCTAGTGGAAAAAAAATATATGTATCAAATGCTATGGAGCAACCTGGAGAAACTACAGGGTATAGTGTGGGAGACCATATTCAAACTATATACGATCATGTAGGAGGAGAATTTTTTGATACTGTCATAGTAAATAGTAAAAAAATTCCAAGTGAAATTTTAAAAAAATATAAGGAACAAGACGTAAAAGAAATAAGTATAAATTTTGAAGAATTAAAAAGATATTCACTGAAAATAGTTAGTGAACCACTAATAGAGATAAGTGAAAAACAAACGATAAGACATCATCCATTAAAATTGGCATCAGCTATATATTCTTTAATCTTAGGAGAGATAAAATTATAATTTTTTTTTAACTTTTAAATTATATGGAATTTCGATTTTAGTAACTAATAAATTTGTCATATCAAAAAAACCTAGAAGATAGAAAATTATAGTATTATATGGTAAAATGAAAGAAGTGTAAGTATAAAATAAGGAGTGAAAGATGATACCAAAACATATAGCAATAATAATGGATGGTAATGGAAGATGGGCTCAAAATAGACTTCTACCTAGGTTTATGGGACATCGTGAAGGTGCTAAACAGATAAAAAATATTATAAAGCATGCTGGAGATAGTGGAGTAAAATATCTCTCTGTATATGCATTCTCTACAGAAAATTGGAGTAGGCCAAAAAAAGAAGTAGACGCTCTAATGGAGATATTTCAAAAGTATCTAAAGGTTGAAGCAAAAAACATGTTAAAAGATAATATTAAATTAATTGTAACAGGTAGAAAAGATGGAGTTTCAGATAAACTTCTAAAGGCTATAGGAGAAGTAGAGGAGTTAACAAAAAATAATAATGGATTAACTTTTAATATTTGCTTTAACTATGGTGGACGAGCTGAAATTTTAGATGGAATAAATAAAGTCATAGAGTCAGGAGAAAAAAACATAACGGATGAAAGTTTTCGTAAGTTTTTATATTCAGATATTCCAGATCCAGAGTTAGTAATACGAACTAGTGGAGAATTTAGAATATCTAATTTTCTATTATGGCAAATAGCTTATTCAGAAATATATGTAACTAAGGTATTATGGCCTGACTTTGATGAAGAGGAATTTGATAAAGCTATAGCAGATTATAATAGTCGTGACAGAAGGTTTGGAGGGATAAAAGATGTTAAATAGAATAATGGTAGCATTGATACTGGTACCTTTGACTATATATATATATTTGTATGGTGATAAGAGTTTTATAGCTTTTACAGTCGCTTTGACAGGGATAGGGATCTATGAAATCTATAAGATGATGGAAAATAAAGGAATAGTCGTAAATAAAATTGTAGGTGTAGTTTTGGGATCTATGATTCCGTTGACCCTTTATCTAAGCTATGATATAAATTACTCAATGGGAAATTTTATGATAGTATTAGGAATATTTATACTATATTTTATTAGGATATATCAAAATAAAGTAAAAGGTAGTGCTAGTTATGTAGGAAATACAATGCTAGGAGTATTATATGTAGGTTTTTTATTTTCATATATAGTACCGATAAAATATATGGAGCACGGTAGTCAGTGGCTTATGACATTGCAAATATTAGTATGGATATCAGATACATTTGCTTATTTAGTAGGAGTTAAATTTGGGAAAAAATTCTTTAAAAGAGGTTTGTGTGAAGTTAGTCCTAATAAATCTATTGAGGGTTCTTTAGGGTCTGTTATATTTACAGTGATAACTATGTTTTTAATAAAGAATTTCCTATTTAAAGATCTTAATATAGGTGGCATTCATCTAATAATAGTTCCAATATTAGTAGCTATCACAGGTCAAATTGGTGATTTAGCAGAATCTATTTTTAAAAGAGAGTTTGGGGTAAAGGATTCGGGAAAAATATTAGGTGGACATGGTGGAATATTAGATAGGTATGATAGCTTAATATGGGTATTTCCATTGATGTATTACTATATAACTATGTTTTTATAAAAGAGAGCGAAAGCTCCCTTTTTTTTACAAAATAGAAAGATTTTATAATTTTATAATATGAGGAGAAAATATTGAAAAATATAACTATTTTAGGAAGTACAGGAAGCATTGGAACCAATGCTTTAGAAGTGATAAGAAATAAAAGAGAGGAATTCAATGTTATAGCCATGAGTGGTCATGGGAACTATAAATTGTTATTAGAACAAATAGAGGAATTTAACCCTAAATATGTATCCATAGGAACTGAAGAAGGGTATAAAATAATAAAGGAAAGATACTCTAATTTAGAAGTATATATAGGAAATGAAGGTCTAAAAAAATTAGGACAACTAGATGAAACTGATATAATACTTACGGCAGTAAGTGGAGCAGTAGGGATAGAAGCAACTATCGAAGCTATAAAAAAAGAAAAACGAATAGCACTAGCAAATAAGGAAACAATGGTAGCAGCTGGAGATCTGATAAATAATATGTTAAAAGAATATAAAGCAGAAATAATCCCAGTAGATAGTGAACACTCGGCAATATATCAATCACTATTAGGTGGAAAGAGAGAGGAAGTAAAGAAGATAATAATAACTGCTAGTGGGGGAACTTTTAGAGGTAAAACTTTGGAAGAACTAAGGGAAGTGAGTGTAGAACAAGCTCTAAAGCATCCTAACTGGTCTATGGGAAGAAAGATAACTATAGATTCTTCTACACTTTGTAATAAAGGTTTAGAAGTGATAGAAGCTCATCAATTATTTGGTGTAGACTATGATGAAATAGAGGTTTTAGTACACCCACAGAGTATAATCCATTCTATGGTGGAATTTAATGATATGTCTATAATTGCTCAATTAGGAGTACCGGATATGAAGGTGCCTATTCAATATGCTTTTACTTATCCAAATAGAGTAGAGAACTCATGTTTAGAGAGTTTAGATTTTAGAAAGCTATCTAATCTAACATTTGATGAGGTGGACAATAAAGTATTTAAAGGGGTAGAACTAGCGTATAAAGCTGGAAGAATAGGAAGATCTATGCCAGCTGTGTATAATGCTGCCAATGAAGTAGCTGTAGATAAATTTATAAATAAAGAGATAAAGTTTTTAGAAATATATGAAATTATAGAAAAAACAATGGATGCTCATGAAGTTCATGATGTACTGACTTTAGAAGAAGTAATAAGAGCGGATAAGTGGGCTAGAAAAGAAGCGGGGAGAAAAAAACTATGGGAAAATTAATTGTAATAGAGGGAACTGATTCTAGTGGGAAACAAACACAGACAGAACTTCTCTATGAAAGATATAAAAAAATGGGAAAAAAAGTAATGAAAATAACATTTCCAAACTATGAAAGCGATTCATCAGCACCTGTAAAGATGTATTTAAATGGTGATTTTGGTGGATTAGAAGAGGCAAATATTTATGCAGTATCTACAATGTATGCTGTAGATAGATATGCATCATTTAAGACAATATGGGAGGAGTTTTATAATAATGATGGAATTATAATATCAGATAGATACACAACTTCTAATATGGTTCACCAAGCTTCTAAATTTGAAAATAAAGATGAGAAAAATAGCTATCTAGAGTGGTTGGCAGATTTAGAATATGAAAAGATGGGGATTCCAAAACCTAATAAAGTTATATTTTTAAATATGCCAACTGATATGGCTTTTAAATTGATGGAAGATAGAAAAAATAAGATTACAGGTGAAGACAAAAAAGATATTCATGAAAATGATAAAGATTATATGAAAAAATCTCATGATAATGCTTGCTATGTAGCTAGTAAATATTCGTGGAATGAAGTTATGTGTGTAGAAGAAGAAAGATTAAAAAGTGTTGAAGAGATAGGTCGTGAAGTGTATAAAATATGTGAGGAGATATAGATGAATATAATATTAACACTACTAATATTAGGAGTTATAATTTTAGTCCACGAGATGGGACATTTTTTTACAGCCAGATATTTTAAGATACCAGTAGAGGAGTTTGCTATAGGGATGGGGCCTATATTGTATAGCCGTCAAGGGAAAGAAACCAAATATTCTATTAGGGCAATACCCATGGGTGGATTTGTAAATATAAAAGGAATGGAAGTAGATTCTGTTGTAGAAGATGGATTTAATAGTAAATCTAAATTTGCAAGATTTTCTGTATTAATTGCTGGTGTAGTGATGAACTTTATATTTGCTTATATATTAGTTTTTGGAAATACTATATACAATGGGAAAGTAGAAGTTAGTAATAAACCTATTATATCTCAAGTGTTTGAGGAAAGTAATTCATATAGCGTATTAAAAACAAATGATGAAATATTAGAAATAGATGGCCGTAAAATTAAAACATGGGAAGATATCCAAAGGGTAAATAGTGAAATAGATAGTGAAACAATGAGATTTAAGATTCTTAGAGATAATAAGGTAATGGAAAAAGATGTAAAACTAACCTATAACGAGGAAAGGAAGGATTACTTAATCGGAATAACTCCTAAATATAGTGTAGTAAAATATGGATTTATAGAAGGGATAAAAGCATCTGTAGTTATCTATAAAGAATTATTTACTACAATCATATCTGGATTTGAACAGCTAGTAACAGGAAAAGTAAATCCTAAAGAGATAGCAGGTCCTGTGGGAATGGTGAAAATAGTTAGTAATGTAAGTCAAGGAGGTATAGGATTACTACTTTGGTTGACGGCATTATTGTCTATAAATATAGGATTCTTTAATCTAATACCGTTTCCAGCATTAGACGGCGGTAGGATAATATTTATTTTATTAGAAGCTATTGGAATAAAAATAAATAAGAGATTTGAAGAGAAATTTCATATGGTTGGGATGATAATATTATTTGGATTAATTATTTTAATAACATCAAATGACATCCTAAACATCTTTAAAAGATAATAAAAAAAGAAGTTGATTTATAAAATATCAACTTCTTTTTTTATGGTGACCCTGACGCGATTCGAACGCATGGCCTGCTCCTTAGGAGGGAGCTGCTCTATCCAGCTGAGCTACAGAGTCGTAAAACTATTATATCTTATTATTGAAAAAAAATAAAGAGGAAACAGGTATTTCATCTAAATAATGTAAACATAGTGTACAATATAACTATATTGTATTATGGGAATAAAATAAAAATCAAACAAATAAAATAGAAGCATAAAAAAGTAGGAGGGAAGATGCTAACAATAATTATTATAATAGTTGTAATCGTCATACTAGTAAATATGTTTGGCGGTGGAAGTGGTGGATCAGGATCAGATAATGATGATATATTGGACGACGTAATTCTATATGATATATTAGATGACGATGAGTAGGAGTTTTTTTCTAATTAGTGAAAATTATAAAGTTAATTTATGTTATAATTAAAGGCATAATAAAAATAAGGTAGCAAGGAGATAGAGATGACTAGAATAATTTTAAATAAAGGAAAAGAGAAGAAAATTCAAAATTTTTATCCTAATGTATTCAAAGATGAAATAAAAAATATAATGGGGCCTATTAAAACTGGAGATATAGTAGATGTATGTTCTGAAGATCTAACTTTCATAGGTAGAGGATATATTGTAGAAAATACAAAATCTTTAGTCCGTATATTAACTACAAAAGAGGAAGAGATAGATAAAAAATTTATATTAAATAAGATTAAAGTTGCTTATGAAAAGAGGAGATATTTAAATAAAGAAACAAATTGTATCAGAGTGTTTTTTTCAGAGGCAGATGGATTACCTGGGCTTATAGTTGATAAATTTGACAAATACTTAGCAGTACAATTTAGAAATTCTGGAATAGAAATATTTCGTCAAGAGATTATAAATGCACTGAAAAAAGTACTTAAGCCAAAAGGAATCTATGAAAGAAGTGATGTAGAAAATAGAACTCATGAAGGAGTAGAGCAAAAAACAGGAATTATATATGGTGATATACCTGATAGAATTATAATGGAAGACAACGGGCTTAAATATACTGTGGATATTATTGATGGTCAGAAAACTGGATTTTTCTTAGATCAAAGAGATTCTAGAAAATTTATTAGACCATTTTTAAACTCTGACACACGATTTTTAGATGTATTTTCATCAAGTGGTGGATTCTCTGTAGCAGCTATGAAAGAAGGATGTAAAAAAGTAGTGGCAGTAGATAAAAATCCCCATGCATTAGAGTTGTGTTTAGAAAATTATGAGTTAAATGGGTTTACTAATAAATTTGAAGTGGTAGAAGGTGATGCATTTTCTATCTTAAAAACTTTAGCTAATAGGGGAGAAAAATATGATGTGATTACACTAGATCCCCCATCTCTAATAAAGAAAAAAATAGATATTCAAAGAGGAAGAGACTTCTTCTACAAACTTTGTGTAGATAGTTTTAGAATGATGGAAACAGGAGGAATATTAGGAGTAGTAACTTGTGCTTACCACATGTCGCTACAAGATTTGATAGAAGTTACTAAGATGGCAGCTTCTAAAAATGGTATGGCTTTAGAAGTTATAGGAGTTAATTATCAACCTACAGATCATCCATGGATATTGCATATACCAGAGACGTTATATTTGAAAGCTCTATGGGTTAGAGTTGTTGAAAGATAGGAGGGAATTATGTATATAGATATAATAGTTGCTGTTATAATGGTTTTATCGATTTTATTAGGGTTAAAAAAAGGTTTTTTCTTTGAAGTTTTATCGTTATTTACACTAGTATTTATAGTTGTAGTATCTAAAAAATGGACACCTTTTATTTTTAATATTTTTAAAGAAAAAATAAAGTTAAATGAGGAAATATTATATTATCTAGTTTATGCAGGTATTTTAGTTTTGCTATATATGGTAAGTGCAATAATATTATCTATCTTAAGAAAAATACTTCCTAGAATGCTGAGAGGAAATATGGATTCAGTATTAGGTGGAGTATTTGGTGCTATAAGAGGTTTGTTCATATCTTTTGTATTTTTAGTTTTTACTAACCTACTTTTCTCTATAATTCCTGAATTTAAACATTACTCTGAAGATAGTAAAGTTAATCATTACTTCTTAACTAATGTTGATAAGATGGAAAGTTATTATCCAAGTGTAGTAAATGAAAAATTAGGTGAGCTTAATTATAAAAAAAATATAGAGAAACAAATCGAAAAATATATGTCTAATTAAGGGGAATTTATGAAAATAATATATAAATATTTATTTAAACAATTGAAAATGCCAATTATATTTGGAATAAGTTTATTTACTTTTGTATTTTTAATAGAGCTTATGGTAAAGATGATGGAAAGTATACTGGTAAAAAAGGTTCCGGCATTAGAGATGCTCCACCTATTAACTTATTATATACCGCCTATTTTATCTCAGACTATACCTATAGGTTTTTTCTTAGGAGTCATGATCACATATAATAAATTAACTTCTACAAGTGAAAGTGTTGCTATGGTTTCTATTGGAATGAGTTTGAATAAAATATTAAAAGTTCCATTTTTTATGTCTATAGGTATTTTTGTATTAACTATTTTTCTACAAGAAAAAATAATACCAGAATCATTTATAAGAGCTCAAAGGTTGGCAGCTGAGATAGCGACAGAAACACCAGCTTTCCAATTAACAGAGAAAACATTTTTGGAAAATATAGGTGGATATAGTATCTACATAAATACTTTAGATCCTAAAACTAATCAAGCAAATAATGTTGTTGTATTCCAAAAAAATAACGATAGTGAATACCCTAGTGTTCTTTTATCTAAGTCAACAACTTGGGGTGATGGTGCTATGACTTTGAAAGATGCATCATTTTATCAACTGGATGAATTAGGAAAGGAAAAACTGAGAGGTAGTTTCAAAAGTCAAGTTCATCCATTAGGAGATCTAATATCTGATATGGATATATCTATAAAAGCTATAGATACCATGTCGGTAAAGATGCTTTTAAAAAATATAAAAGAATTAAAATCAAAAAATGAGGAACCAGAGAAAATTCTTCCATACAGAGTTGAATTACAAAAAAAACTAGCAGCACCGTTTTCATCAATATTTTTAGGAGTTTTAGGAGTTTTATTTTCTTTAGGACATCATAGAAGTGGAAAAAGTGTTAGTTATGGATTGAGTATGGGAGTAGTATTCCTATATATTACTCTATTTAATGTGGGAATTGTATTATCAGGAAAAGGAATGGTAACTCCAATCCTTGGAATATGGATTCCTAATATATTACTTGCTGTTCTTACGGGAGTTATGTACGCTCGAAAAGTGAGGAGGGGCTAATGAAAAAGATCGATCGTTATATAGTAATGAAATTTATAAAAGCTGTACTTCTTTCTTTAGTTGCCTTTGTAGGTATTTTTATATTAGCTCAAATATTTAAGGTTATAAACTATGTTACCTCAGGTCGTCTTACCATGTTAGAGGGAGCTAAATATATGGGAGCAGGTATTCCCAATATAATAGTTCAAATAGCACCGCTTGCGGCTCTTTTAGGAGGATTAATCACATCTAATAAGATGGCAAGTAGTTTAGAGATAATAGCGTTAAAAACATCTGGAATAAGTTTCAAAAGAATAGCATTATATCCAATAGTTATAACATTTATTCTAGCTATAGGTGTATTTTATATGAGTAACAGTCTTCAGCCTAAAGGTGAAAAAATAGCTCGTGAGTTAAAGAGAAAAAATCAGTTAGATGAAGATAAGATCCCAGTAGAAAAAAGAGATGTATACCTTAGAGGGGATGGAGAATATATCTATCATTTTGACTATGTTAATAGAGAAACTAATAAAGCTAGGGGAGTCATGATAGTTCTTCTAAATAAAAATTTCAATAAGATAGAATCTATAGTAGTAGCAAAAAATGCGAGATATACAAAAGGTGGTAGCTGGGAGTTAGATAAAGCTACGGAAAATCAGATAGAAGAAAAAAAATCTGTTTTTCATGAAGTCTATAAAAATAAAGATTTAAAAGATGAACCTAAATTGTTTTTAACTCCTAAATACCGAAAAGAGGAACTAAGTTTGAAAGAACTTAAAGATGTTGCTATTCTCCTTCGAAAAACAGGTGGAGAATCAAAGGAGTTTGAGGTAGAATTTCATAAAAGGGTTGCTTATCCTTTTTCTGCAATATTACTCGGTATATTGGGATTATCCCTAGGAAGTAGATATGTAAGGGGATCTTCAGCATTAAATATAGCACTTAGTATAGGTCTAGGATATGGTTACTATCTAGTTCAGTCAAGTTTTGAAGCAGTGTCTATGGGTGGTATGATGACACCATTATTAGGAGCTTGGATACCGAATATTCTATATTTAATATTAGGAATAGTCGTAATAAATAAATCAGAATATTAATAAGTATATAAAAGGGAGATCTATGAGAGTTGAAAAAAAATTAAAAAATGGAATTCCTGTTTTTTTTGATAAAATAAAAGAGCTACAATCTGTAACTATAGGAATTTTCATAGGAACAGGTGCAAAGCATGAGAAAAAAGATGAATATGGTGTATCTCATCTATTAGAACATATGATGTTCAAAGG
>JAGLEA010000034.1 GCA_023145315.1 Psychrilyobacter sp. | reverse complement strand
TATTATATTCAATTATTATCATCGAGATTGGATATTGGAATAGATATCTTAGGAGATATGTTTTTGAATTCAACTTTTACAGATGAAAATCTGGAAAAAGAAAAAAAAGTAGTTATAGAAGAGATAAATATGTATGAAGATATTCCAGAAGAAAAAGTTCATGATCTTAATTCAACTTATGCTATTATTGGGAATCAAGCGAATATAGTTTTAGGAAGCATAGAAAGTGTAGAAAATATAGATAGGGATAAATTAGTTAGATATTTTGAAAATAGATATATTCCTCAAAATATGGTGGTATCTTTAGCAGGAAATATGGATATAGATAAAACTATAGAGCTTTTAAATAATTCAATAGGGAATATAAAAACAAAACAAATAGAGGAAAAAATTGAATTCGACATAGAGATAAATTCAGGCGACCAAGTTTTTAAGAAAGAGATAAATCAAGTACACCTATGTATAAATACTATGGGTAATTCTTTTTTAGATGTTGACAAATATAAATATGCTATTATATCTAATATCTTAGCTGGGAATATGAGTTCGCGATTATTTCAAAAAATAAGGGAAGAAAAAGGGTTAGCATACTCTGTATATAGCTATATGTCTAGTTTCAAAGAGGGGGGACTATTTACTGTATATGCCGGAACAACTCCTAAAGATTATAAAGAAGTAATGAATATAATATTTGATGAGTTTGAGGATATCAAAAAAAATGGCGTAACAGAAAAAGAGTTAGAGAGATCTAAAAATCAATTTTTAAGCTCATTAACTTTTGGATTAGAAAATAGTCGTGCAAGGATGAGTAGGCTGGCAAATGCTTACTTAGCTTATGGTGAAATTAGGGATATAAAAGATGTTATAAAAAACATAGAAGAGATTAAGTGTGAGGATATAAAAAGAATAGCTCAAATTATGTTTGATAAAAAATATTATTCATCTACAGTATTGGGAAATATATAAGTTGTGAATAGAGGTTAAAAATCGAAATAATAAAATATAAAATTATAACGGAGAGGTTAGATGAAAAAAGTAGAAGTAAAAGTAATTAAAGAAAGTGGTGTAATTTTACCAAAATATATGACAGATGGTGCTGCAGGAATGGATGTTTATGCTTATATAGAAGAATCATTTACTTTAAAAAGTTTAGAGAGAAAATTAGTTCCAACAGGAATAAAAATGGAAATTCCTATTGGCTATGAAGTCCAAGTGAGACCTAGAAGTGGATTAGCTATTAAACATGGGATAACTTTAGTAAATTCACCAGGGACAATAGATTCAGATTATAGAGGGGAAGTAGGAATAATAATTATTAATTTGAGTAGTGAAGATTATACGGTAAATCCAATGGAAAGAATAGGTCAATTTGTTTTACAAAAAGTGTATAAGATGGAATTTTGTGAAGTAGAAAAATTAGAAAGTAGCGATAGATCTGTAGGAGGATTTGGACATACTGGGAAATAATATTTAGAGATAGGTGGAAAAATGAAAAATAATAGAGATTTAAGAGTTCTTCTAAAAAAAATAAAAAAAATGAATTATGGAATGTTTATAAATGCGATATTGATTTCAATAATAAGTGGAATAACTATATATAGTGCTACTCACACAAAAACATTAATGTTTTTTAAAAAAGATATCATTTGGACGATTTTAAGTATACTAGTTTATTTTATATTTTCAATGATAGATTATCGGGTATATAGACGATACTCAAGAGTGATTTATGGTTTCAGTGCAGTGTCACTTATAGCAGTATTTGTATTTGGAGCAAGTAGATTAGGGGCTAAAAGGTGGATAGACTTAGGGTTTATGAGTTTACAGCCTTCAGAGTTTGCTAAATTGTTTATGGTGTTGACATTTGCAGCACTATTGGTAAATAGCTATAATAGTAAATTTTATGGTTTGAAGGATGTAATGAAATCTGGACTACATGTATTACCTATATTTCTTCTAATTATGAAGCAACCAGACCTTGGAACTTCATTGACTTTACTAGCTATATTTGGTGTTATGATATTTGTTCATGGAATTGATACTCGTACTGTGACTATGATGTTAGGTAGTGTTGTAGGATTTCTACCGTTGGCATATTTTTTTCTTCTAAAAGATTATCAAAAAACAAGAATATTAACATTTTTAAATCCAGAAAAAGATCTATTAGGCAGTGGTTGGAATGTAACTCAATCGATGATTGCTGTAGGATCTGGTGGGATAGATGGAAAAGGAATATTGCAAGGAACCCAAAGTAAATTAAAATTTCTTCCTGAATCACATACGGATTTTATAGGCTCTGTATATTTAGAGGAAACAGGACTTATAGGAGGAGGAGTTTTATTGTTGCTATATTATGCTTTAATTTATAATATAGTGAGGATAGGGAATAACTCTGAAGATGAGTATGGAAGGTTAGTTTGCTATGGAGTAGCTGCAATTATATTTTTTCATACAACTGTCAATTTAGGGATGATAATGGGTATAATGCCTGTAACAGGATTACCGCTACTACTTATGAGTTATGGTGGAAGTTCGTATATATTTACATTCATGATGTTAGGAATAGTGCAAAGTGTAAGAGTGCATAGTAGTAAATATTAAAAAATGGAAGTATTAAAACTTCCATTTTTTTGTTTTGATTTATTAAAACTCATCTAATAAAACTTCAGGGTCATTGTGCTCCTCTTTAGAGGTTCCCTCTTCCTTCGGTGTTTCATCTTTAGGCACCTCAGAAATAGCATCAGGATTATCGATGTTTTTAGAATCAACGGGTTCAACAGACTGGATAGTTTCTGCTGGTTCACTAATAATAAGGGGCGCTACTTCTTCGCTAGAAACATAATCACTAGAAATTTTATCAATAGCGGTATTTAGATCTATAACTATATCTTTTAAATATATAACGAAAGTATTTTTTATACTTTCTGGGATCTTGTTTTTATTAATAGCTAATACAGTGTAATATATATTTTCAGCTTTCCAATTGTTTGTTTCTTTAACTTCTCTCATCAATTTTGAAGTGATTAAATTTGCTAAGTCATTAACCGTACCTTTAGTGATATTTATATTATTGTTTTTGATTTCAGTAAAATAACTATTAAGCAAACGTGTTGATTCATTTAAAATTTGCTTTCTCAAATACTTTTCTGCGTCTTCCTTGGCTTTCATCTTTGAAACGGCTTCTCCACTTTGGCTAATTTTCGAACTTCCCATTGCATAATATTGAGTTTCCTCGTCAATTTTGAAGTTTG
>JAGLEA010000033.1 GCA_023145315.1 Psychrilyobacter sp. | reverse complement strand
AGTACACCCACTTAAAGTTATAATAAATAAAGTAAAAAAAAGTAGTTTAAATCTATTTTGCATAATAATTCCCCCATTTGTTTTTTATACTAAAAGTATACTAATTCGAAGGTGTAAATGTCAATAAATAAAAAGTGTAGAGGAGATAATCTAAGAAAAGGGTATAGTAGGAAAGAGGTGTATAAAAAAAAAAGATTTAATGTTATAATAACAACAGTAATTATATTTTTTTCAATCAAGTGATTAAAAATTAAGCACAAAAGAGTGGTTAAATAATAATAATGATTCACTATAAAGATTGCAATAAGATATATATTTTAGTAAAATTATAGGATAGTCACAAAAGTGTCTAGATTATAGTTTAGAATCTAGGAGGAGTGAAATTAATGGGAATATTTTCAATTAATAAAAAAAAATATGCAACGTTAAAAATAAAAAAAGAAGAAGGGATAGTAAAAAAAGAAGAACCTAGTATAACAGAATCAGGATTATGGATGAAATGTCCATCTTGTGGAAATATAATCTATAAAAAGGACGTAAAGAAGAACCAAATGAGATGTCCTAATTGTGATAATTATTTTAAGATGAGTGGGCAACAAAGATTGGATCTACTTATTGATAAAAATACATTTGAGGAATATGACACAAACTTATCTACAAAAGACCCACTTAACTTCCCTAAATATACAGAAAAACTAGAAAATGCAAAGAAAAAAACTAAACTTACTGAGGGAGTTATCTCTGGTATAGGAAAGATGTTTGATAAAGATGTGAGTATTGCTATAATGGATTTTTCATTTTTAGGTGGAAGTATGGGAACAGTAGTAGGGGAAAAAATTACCCGTGCAATAGAAAGAGGAATAGAAAAAAATATACCTGTAATCGTAGTAGCAACATCTGGAGGAGCGCGTATGCATGAAGGAATCTTATCGCTTATGCAAATGGCAAAGACGTCAGCAGCTTTAGACAGATTACGTAATAAGGGAATACCTTTTATTTCAATACCGGTAGATCCAACAACAGGTGGTGTTACAGCTTCATTTGCTATGTTAGGAGATATTAATATTAGTGAACCAAAGGCTCTTATAGGATTTGCAGGACCTAGAGTTATAGAACAAACGATAAAGCAAAAATTACCTGAAGGGTTTCAACTAAGCGAATTTGTTTTAGAGTGTGGTATGTTAGATATCATAGCTAAAAGAGAGGAATTAAAAGAAACTGTGTACAGGGTGCTAGATAATTTGTTTGAACTATAATTTTTAGGGGGTTAAAATGAAATTTGAAGAAGAATTAAAAAAAATTAATATAAAAATAGAAGAATTGATAGCTTTCTCTGAAGAAAAGGAGATAGACTTAACTGGTGAAATAAATAAATTAGAAAAGAAAAGAGAGATTTTATTAAAAGAAACATATACAAACCTTACTTCGTGGCAAAAAGTGTCTGTAGCAAGACATCCTAAAAGACCGTATACACTTAATTATATAGAAAATATTGTAGAAGATTTTGTAGAATTACATGGAGATAGATTATTTAAAGATGATCCTGCAATTGTAGGTGGAATTGGAAAAATAGACGGAAATAGATTTGTAATTATAGGGCATCAAAAAGGTAGAGATATGGATTCTAATATCTATAGAAACTTTGGAATGGCAAATCCAGAAGGGTATAGAAAAGCATTAAG
>JAGLEA010000032.1 GCA_023145315.1 Psychrilyobacter sp. | reverse complement strand
TATATGCTAGAAAATAGTGTATATTCTGTTATATCACCTGAAGGCTGTGCAGCTATATTATATAAAGATGCAGGGATGGCAGAACAAACTGCTAACGATTTAAAGATATCAGCAAATCAACTAAAAAAATTAGGTGTTGTAGACGGTATTATAGCAGAACCATTAGGAGGAGCACATACAGATTATGAAGTTATGTGTGAAAATTTAAAAGTACAAGTTTTAAAGGCATATGAAGAATTAAAAAAATTATCTATAGAAGAGTTAAAAGACTTGAGATATGAAAAATTTAGAAAAATGGGTGAAGTAAATCAAAATTAATATATAAAATTCTTAAAGGAGTGTTTAAATATGAAAAAAATAGCTATTTTAACAAGTGGTGGTGACGCACCAGGAATGAATGCAGCAATAAGGTCAGCAACTAAATTTGCAATCTATCAAGGAATTGAAGTATTTGGAATTAGAAGAGGATACAAAGGAATGGTAGAGAATGACATATTTAAACTATCTGGAAAAGATGTTAGTGGAATAATAGATAGAGGAGGTACGGTACTACTAAGTGCTAGATTACCAGAATTTAAAGATCCAGAAGTAAGAGCAAAGGCAGCAGCAAACTTAAAAGCAAACGAGATTGAAGGTCTAATAGTAATAGGTGGAGATGGATCATTTCATGGAGCAGATCTTTTATATAAAGAACATGGAATTAAAGTAATAGGAATACCTGGAACTATTGATAACGACATAATAGGAACAGACTACACAATAGGATATGATACAACTTTAAATATAATCATAGAAGCTATGGTAAGATTAAGAGATACAGCAACATCTCATGAAAGAACATATTTAGTAGAAGTTATGGGAAGAGATGCTGGAGATTTAGCACTATATGCCTCATTAGCAGCAGGTGGAGATGGTTTTTTAATTCCTGAAGATAATTGTAATTTAGAAGAATTAGCAAGAGTAATAAAATTAAGAAGGGAAGCAGGAAAACTACACGATATAATATTAGTTTCTGAAGGTGTAGGTTCAGCATATGAATTAGGAAAAGAGTTAAAAGAATTGGTTAACACAGAATTAAGAATAACTGTATTAGGACATACTCAAAGAGGTGGAGCACCTTCTGCATTTGATAGAGTATTGGCTACTAAGATGGGAGCAAAGGCTGTAAAAGAACTAATGGCAGGAGAGAGTGGAAGGATGATTTGTTCAGTTAGTAATAAAATAGTTACTAAATTTATAGATCATGCATGGAACGGTATAGAAGACAAAACACAAAAAAGAAAAGATACAGAACTAGCTCATATTTTATCTTTATAATAGATAGAGTAAAAACTAAAAAGATGATACTACAATTAAGTATTAATATAGATAGAATTATTTAGGAGGATTTAAAAATGAAAAAAACTAAAATCGTATGTACAATTGGACCAAAATCAGAATCAAAAGAGATGTTAACAAACCTATTAAATGCTGGGATGAATGTAATGAGATTAAACTTCTCACACGGTAACTATGAAGAGCATGGTGGAAGAATAGAAACTATGAGAGAGGTAGTAAAAGAAACAGGTACTATGGCTGCGATCTTGTTAGATACAAAAGGACCTGAAATTAGAACGATTAAATTAGAAGGTGGAAATGATGTAATTTTAGAAGCAGGACAAGTTTTTACAATTACAACAGATGAAACTGTTATAGGAAATAAAGATACTGTTGCAGTAACTTATAAAGGATTAACAGAGGACTTAAAAGCTGGAAACATAATCTTATTAGATGACGGTTTAGTAGGACTTACTGTTACAGGTGTAGAAGGAAACAAAGTTATCTGTACTGTAAATAATACAGGAGCTTTAGGAGAAAATAAAGGTGTAAACTTACCAAATGTATCTGTAAACTTACCTGCTTTATCTGAAAAAGATATTAATGACCTTAAATTTGGTTGTGAGCAAGGTGTTGATTTCGTAGCAGCTTCATTTATAAGAAAAGCTGATGATGTAAGAGCAGTAAGAAAAGTATTAGTAGATAATGGTGGAGCAGCAATTCAAATTATCTCTAAAATAGAGAATCAAGAGGGAGTAGATAACTTTGATGAAATATTAGAATTATCTGATGCAATCATGGTAGCTAGAGGAGATTTAGGAGTAGAGATACCTGTAGAAGAAGTACCATTTGCACAAAAAATGATGATTGATAAGTGTAATGAAGCTGGTAAAATGGTAATTACAGCAACTCAAATGCTAGATTCAATGATCCAAAATCCAAGACCAACTAGAGCAGAAGCAGGAGATGTAGCTAACGCAATATTAGATGGTACAGACGCAGTAATGCTTTCTGGAGAAACAGCAAAAGGTAAATATCCTGTAGAAGCAGTACAGACTATGGCTCAAATTTGTAAAAAAACTGATTCTGTAATGGGATATGTTCATCATGATTATAGTGGTGAAATGACAGTAACAGAAGCAGTATCAAAAGGAACTGTAGAAGTATCTGAAACTTTAGATGCAAAATTATTATTTGTTGCAACTGAAACAGGTAGAGCAGCAAGAAATCTTAGAAAATATTTCCCATCAGCACATATCGTAGCATTAACAAATAATGAGACTACAGCACGTCAATTATTATTAACAAAAGGTGTGTATCCAATTATGAACACGGATAAAGCTATCTGTGATAACTCTGGAACTATAGAATCATTTGAAAAATTTGCACAAATTGTAGCAAAGAGATATGTAGGAGCAGTTGCAGGAGATATCGTAGTATTATCTGCAGGAGAAGAATTATATAAGCCAGGAACTACAAATACTTTAAAAGTAATCACAATAAAGTAATTATAAATTAAACTAAAAGGAGTTGAATTTTTCAACTCCTTTTGTGGTATTATAAAGAAAAGAAAAACAAATTTTTATATAAAATAAGGAAGTGTTCATGATAACTAAAGCAGAGATATTAGAAAAAATAAATTTTAAAGAATTAATAGGAACTGAATTTGAAGATCTAATGTCTATTGAAAAACTTTCAAAAGGGACTTCTATTTATTACGAACGATTTAAAAACTTTAACTCCTACTTTTTAATAGAGGGTAAAACTCAACATGTAATATATACTCCTGAGGGAAGGGAGTTTTATAGAAATTTTTTTAAAGGGGAGATTCCAGGGTTAAACTTTTCCCTCTCAAATAAAGAATCTCCAGAAAGATTTAGACCTTTTGATGTAGATGTTATTATAAAAGAAGATTCATTAGTAGCATACCTACCATTAGAACGAGTTTTAGATTTAGAATTTGATGGTAAAGTAGCTGTTCTTGAAAAGATTATAACTATGGGAGTAGAAGACCATTTTAAGGAATTTAATAACTTATTACTAAAAAGTATATATTCAGATGAAGAATTTTTTATTAAGTATTTAGAAAAGAAAAAAATAATAAATATGAAAACTTCTAAGGAAGTTTCAGAGCATCTTAATATAAATTTAAGAACACTTCAAAGGTTTTTGAAAAAATTTATAGAAAAAGGGATTATAGAGAAAACAAATACAAAATTCTCTATAAAAGATCAAGCGAAATTAGAAGAATATAAGGAAAAATTTAAAAAATAGTTGCGACAGTTGTCGTATAATATAAAAGGAAATTAAATTATAATATATATAATATTATAGATATAAAAAAGAAAGAAGAAAAAAATCAAAATAGGAGGAACAAATGATAAATATAATAGCAAAAATTAGAGTAGGAAAGGATAACTTAGAAGAGTTTTTAAAAGTTGCAAAAGTATTGGTTGAAAAAAGTAAGGAAGAAGAGGGAAATATATCGTATGAACTATTTAAAGATATAGAAGACTCAGAAATATATTCTTTCATAGAAGAATGGAAAAGCTTAGAAGCAATAGAATTTCACAAAGAAGCAAAGCACTTTAAAGAAAATATAAAAAAAATAATAGAGTTATCAAAAACTATAGAAGCTAATAAATATAGTCAAGTAGTGTAATAATAACTTACTAAATCAGATGAAAATACAAAAAAATATGTTTTATGAAAAAAGGAGTATAATTATGAAAAAATTATTTGAAGAAAACATTTTAGCAGGAAAAAAACTTAAAAACAGAATTATAATGGCTCCAATGACAAGAGCTCGTGCAAGTCAGCCTGGAGATGTAGCTAATGATATGATGGCAAAATATTACGGGCAAAGAGCTAGTGCAGGTATGATTATTTCTGAAGCAACTCAAATATCTACGCAAGGAAAAGGATATTCATTTACTCCTGGTATTTATTCACCAGAACAGGTAGAAGGATGGAAAAAAGTGACAAAATCAATCCATGCTAACAATGGTATAACATTTGCTCAACTTTGGCACGTAGGAAGGATGTCACACTCATATTTCCATAACGGTGAAAGAACTGTAGGACCATCAGAAGTAGATTTTGATTCACAAATATGGATGTGGGAAGATGGAGAAGAATCAGGAAAAATGGTGGATTGTCCAAAGCCTAGAGCTCTAAAGACAGAAGAAATAAAACAAATCGTTATTGACTATGCTAAAGCTTCTAAAAATGCTGTAGAAGCAGGATTTGACGGTATTGAGATACATGGTGGAAATGGTTATCTTATCGATCAATTCTTGAGAACGCCTTCTAATATCAGAACTGATGAATACGGTGGAAGTTTGGAGAATAGAACTAGATTTGCAAAGGAGATCTTAAAAGCCACATCAGATGAAATAGGTGCAAATAAAGTAGGAATTAAATTAGCACCATTTATTACATATCGTGGGATGGATTGTCCGTATACTTTAGATGCTATTTTAGATGTAGCCAAATATTGTCAAGAGTTGAATATCGAGTATATTCATCTAAGTGAAGCTGATTGGGATGAAGCACCAGTAGTTCCAGAAAGTTTTAGAATAGAACTTAGAAAAGTATTTACGAATAAAATAATTGTAGCAGGAAATTATACAAAAGAAAGTGGAGAAGAGTTACTAGAAAAAGGTTATGCAGATCTAATTGCATTTGGAAGACCGTTTATATCTAATCCAAATTTACCACATAAGTTAGAGAATGACTTACCATTAGTACCGTTAGATCCAACGACTTTATTCGGTGGGGATGAAAAAGGATATTTAGACTATTAATACAGAAATAAAAAAATATAAATAGGAGAAAAAAATGAAAACAAAATTTTTAGAAGCAATGAATACAAGATATGCATGTAAGGAATTTGATATTGAAAAGAAGATTAGTGAAGAAGATTTTAATTTTATAATGGAAGCAGGAAGATTATCACCGAGTTCGTTTGGTTTTGAACCTTGGCAGTTCCTAGTTTTTACAGATCCTAAGATGAAATTAGATATTACAGAGTTTTCATGGGGTGGAAGAGATAGAGCAATAGGAGCAAGTCACTATGTAGTTGTTTTGACTAGAAAATCTGATATGAGACATGATTCTGAACACCTTAATAATTTCATGAGAGATGTTCAAAAGTTACCAGAAGATGTAATTTTAGGAAAAACTGGAGTATTCAAAACATTCCAAGAGAGTGACTTTAAAATGTTAGAAACGGAAAAAACATTATCAGACTGGGCTGGGAAACAAGCATATATCGCTTTGGGAAATATGCTAACAGCAGGTGCTGTCATAGGTGCAGATTCATGTCCTGTAGAAGGATTTGACAAGGAAAAAACAGAAAAAGTTTTAACAGAAAAATTTGATGTAGATATGAGTAAGTATGACTTAGCTTATATGGTTGCATTTGGATATGCTAAAAATCCTCCGAAGCATGAAAAAACAAGAAGAAAAATGGA
>JAGLEA010000031.1 GCA_023145315.1 Psychrilyobacter sp. | reverse complement strand
TATAAGAACGAGAATACATTTGAAACTATAAAATTAGATATAAAGTTAATAAAAAAAATGTTATGATAGAAGAAAAAACAAGAAAAATTATGGAGGTAACAATGATAGAAAAAATAAAAGGACTTGCCCAACACTTTAAACCCCACAAAAAATTATTTGTACTAGACTTTACCAGTGCATTTTTAATGGCCATGATAGATCTAGCCTTCCCGATATTCACACAGAGGATAATTGATGTAGAACTGCCAAATAAGAACTATCACTTTTTTATAGTTCTTGTAGTAATATTAGGAGTATTGCAAATATTTAGAGCTGTTTTTGCCTATATAGTTACATATTATGGGCATAAAATGGGTGTTAGAATAAGATATGATATGAGAAATAAATTATTTAGACATATCCAAAAACTATCTCTCTCATACTTTGATAATGTTAAAACAGGAACATTGATGTCTAGAGTTATGGGTGATTTAGAAGTGATTTCTGAGTTAGCACATCACGGACCAGAAGATCTGTTTATAATTGTTGTTACTTTTATAGGTTCTTTTATTCTTATGGTAAATCTAAATGTAACTCTAACTATAATAGTATTTTCAGTATTACCATTTTTTCTTTATTTTGTTATTATGCAAAATAAAAAAATGAAAAAAGCATTTAAAAGTTATCGTGAAGTTTCAGCAGATGTAAATTCTAATTTAGAAGATAATATAGCAGGAATTAGAGTAGTAAAAGCTTTTGGTAATGAAAAGAGCAGTAATAAAAGTTTTGATAAACACAATAAAAATGTAGCTGATACCATGATGAAAGCATTTAGACCAATCAGTCGACTAACTAGTGGAGCAGGTCTATTCTCTGGTGGAATCCAAATATTAATACTAGTTATTGGTGGAAATATGGTAATGAGTGGTGAGATGACTATAGGTATATTGATAGCATTTTTATTATTTGTAAATAGATTTTTAGATCCTATAAAGAGATTTGTAACATTTTTGGAGATGTTCCAGCAAGGAATGGTAGGATATGAAAGGTATCTAGAGTTAATGGGGATAGATCCAGATATTAAAGACAGTAAGAATGCCGTGGAATTAAAAGATGTCAGAGGAAATATAAGTTTCAGAAATATTGATTTTTCTTATAATGATGGTGAGAAGATATTAACAAACTATGATTTAGATATAAAAGTAGGAGAAAAAGTAGCACTAGTAGGACCTAGTGGAGCAGGAAAGTCAACAATTTGTAGCCTTCTACCTAGGTTTTATGATGTGACGAGTGGAGCTATAGAGATAGATGGTATAGATGTAAAAAATATCACACAAAATTCACTTCGTAAAAATATTGGAATTGTACAACAAGATGTTTATTTATTCCATGGTTCTATAAAAGAAAATATAGGTTTTGGAAAGATCGGTGCAACTCTAGAGGAGATAAAAAAAGCAGCAGAAATGGCAAATGCAACAGAATTTATAGAGGAACTATCTGAAGGTTTTGATACTCTAGTAGGAGAGAGAGGAGTGAAACTATCAGGAGGACAAAAACAAAGAATATCTATTGCTAGAATATTTTTGAAAAACCCGAAAATATTAATTTTAGATGAAGCAACTAGTGCACTAGATAATCAAACCGAAAGATATATCCAAGAGTCACTAGCTAAATTATCGGTGGGAAGAACAACTCTAACAATAGCACATAGATTAACAACAATTAAAAATTCAGATACAATTGTCTACCTAGATAAAGATGGTATCCAGGAAAAGGGAACTCATGAGGAATTAATAGAGAAAAAGGGTAGATATGAAAAATTATATAACTCTGAATTTCACGGATTTGTATAAAATTCTAATATTAGGAAGTGTAGAATGAGAGAAGATGTATTAAATCTTATAAAAAATAAACATATAACTTTTGAACAAAGAGTCTTAGGACTAGCCCGTGTTGCTGAAAATAGCATAGAAGTTTTAGAGATGACTGATTATGTAAGACAATATATAGAAGAGGGAATAATATGTGATTTATTTGAAGGAAATGCCCCATATAGACCGCGGTATATATTACCAGATTATAATAAGTTTATAAAAGAGGGATGTAAGTTTTTAAATATAACTCCTCCTACAGATATTTGGGAAGCTATTAATAACTTGTTGATGTTTTATAAACATGTTCCATCAATTACAACAATGCCTGTATATTTAGGAAACATAGATTATCTATTAGAAGAATTTGTAAATAAGGAAAATGAAGAAGAAGCATATAGAGCTATAAAAATATTTTTAAAGCATATAGATACAACTATAACAGATTCATTTTGTCATGCAAATATCGGACCCCGAGAAACACTATCTGGAATGTTGATATTAAAAGCAATGAGAGAATTAGAACTGCCAACTCCAAATCTTTCACTAAAGTATAGTGAGGAAACTACAAATAAATTAGCTATCGAATCGATAAATACTGCACTTGTTACAGCAAAACCTAGTTTTGCTTTAGATAAGATGTATCGTGATGATTTTGATGGTAATGAATATGGAATAGTAAGTTGCTATAATGGGTTAGAAGTTGGTGGTGGAGCTCATACATTAGTAAGAGTAAGGCTTGGAAAATTAGCTAAAACATCAAAAAGTAAAGTAAATTTTTTAGAAGAAGTTTTACCTGAGTTAGCTAAAGAAATGTTAAAATATATAGACGAGAGAATTAGATTCCTTACTGAAGAATCAGTGTTTTTTAAAGTAAATTTTTTAGTAGAAGAAGAGTTTATTAAAAAAGAAAAATTTACAGGGTTATTCGGGATGGTAGGACTAGCAGAGTGTGTAAATCATTTAATGGAATTAGAAAAAATAGAAGGACGATTTGGTGAAAGTCAAATAGCTAATGAACTAGGAATGGAAATAGTAAAACTATTAACAAAAATCATAAAAAATCATAGATGTAAATATTTTGTAGAAGATAGAAAGCATCTCCTACACTCACAAGTTGGAATAGATACTGATGAAGGTGAGAGTCCAGGATGTAGAATTCCTATTGGTGAGGAGCCAGAAATATTTGATCATATTGTACAATCTTCACCATTTCATAAATATTTTGCAAGTGGAATAGGCGATATATATGCTTTTGATGAAACGTATAAAAAAAATCCACAAGCAATATTAGATATAATAAAGGGAAGTTTTAATATGGGATTAAGGTTTTTCTCTATGTATGGTAGTGATTGTGATGTAGTGAGAGTTACAGGGTATTTAGTAAAGAAATCAGAGATGGAAAAATTAGATACAGGAAAAGTAGTACTGAGAGATACGACAAATTTAGGAAAAGGTGCAAGGGACAATGGTCGAGCACTAGAAAGAAAGTTAAGAAAATAAAAGAGGTCATTTATGAAGCGAGTGAAGATAAATAAAATAATTAAATTTTCAAATGTAGATGGACCTGGAAATAGGATGAGTATATTTTTTCAAGGTTGTAACTATAATTGTTTATATTGTCACAATCCTGAAACTATAAATATTTGTAATAATTGTGCTTTATGTGTAGAAGGATGTCCTGTAGGAGCATTAAAATTAGTGGACTCTAAAGTTTTATGGGATGAAAAAGTGTGTATAGAATGTGACCATTGCATAGAGCTATGTGATAGAAATTCAACTCCTAAAACACGAGATGTCTCTATAGAAGAGTTAGTAGAAGAGATAAAAAAAGTTAGTAAATTTATTCGTGGGATTACGGTTAGTGGTGGTGAGGCAACTCTATATTATGAATTTATAACTAAACTTTTTGTAGAAGTGAAAAAATTAGGACTAACTACTTTTGTAGATACAAATGGTGGGGTGGACCTTTCTAAAGAAAGATACAGGAAGTTTCTAGAAGTAACAGATAAATTTATGCTAGATGTAAAAGTATGGGATGGAAATACACATAAATATTTAGTTGAAAACGAAAATAAAAATGTGATTAAGAACTTAAAATTTTTAGGAGAATCAGGGAAGTTATATGAAGTAAGAACTGTAATAGTTCCTAAAATATTAGATAATATGGAAACTGTAGACAAAGTATCTGAGATAATAGGTGATATAAATTCTAAAAATAAAGTAGAAAATATTATGTATAAAATAATAAAATATAGAAAAATAGGTGTAAGAAAGGAGATACTAAAAAAAGAATTATTAAATATAGAAACTCCTACAGATGAAGATTTAAAAGAAATCTTAGAAGTTCTAGAAAAAAATAGAGTTGAAAAATTTATTATAATATAAAATGCACCATTTAAATGGAGATGATCGAAATTAAGATGATAGAGTACTTTATAGCAAAAAAACATATATTAGAAAGAAAACGTCAAAGTCTAATAGCTATATTAGGAGTTGCAATAGGTGTTACTGTACTAACAGTATCGATAGGTATAGCAAATGGGCTAGATAAAAACATGGTAGACAGTATATTATCAATTAGCTCTCACATAGCAATTACTAAAGATGGAGATGCTATAGAAGATTATAGAGAATTACAGTCAGAAATAGAGGGAGTAAAAGGAGTAAAGGGAGCTGTTCCTCAAATTTCTACTCAAGGGATTCTAAAATACAATGGAATATTTGGATCTTATGTATCGGGAGTACAGATAAATGGTATAGATTTTGATGATGCAAAAACTGCAATGAATCTAAATAAAAAAATAATTAAGGGAACTATGGATATAACTAAACCTACAGAGTTCTTAATAGGGAAGGAATTATTTGATCAATTAGGAGCGAATATAGGGGATAAGATAACTCTCGTATCAGCAGATAATCGTGAGATGCATCTGACGATAGCAGGGGTATTCCAATCAGGATACTATCAATATGACACATCTATGATTATAGTGCCACTACGAGCTGTACAGATTCTTTCATACACTGGTGACACTTCTACCAGCATTGAAGTGTTTTTAGACAATGTATATGATGCTGAAAAGATAGCACCTATTATTCGTGAAAAAACAGGTCTTAAAACTAGAACTTGGGGTGATCAAAATAAAAATTTATTAGCAGCATTGTCACTGGAAAAAACAGTTATGATATTGGTATTTTCACTAATAGTTGTAATAGCTGGATTTGTAGTATGGGTTATTTTAAATATGATGGTAAAAGAAAAAGTAAGGGATATTGGAATTATGCGTTCAATGGGATTTAGTAGTTCTAATATTATGAAAATCTTTATGTTAGAAGGAATGTTTTTAGGATCTTTAGGAATAGCAGTAGGACTAAGTGTTGCTGGAAGTATTTTGTGGTATGTAAAAGATAATGCAATAAGTCAAATTACAAGTATATATTATTTAACAAAAATACCAGTTGAAATTACAACAAAAGAAGTATTAGTTATAGTAGGAGCAAATATATTAATTATATTTTTATCTAGTATTTTCCCGGCATATAAAGCAGCAAAATTAGAGGTTGTAGAAGCTTTAAAATACGACTAGGAGTGAGAAAGGAAAATAAGTTCCAAAAATAATAAAAATAAAATTTGGAGGTAGAAGAGTGAGTGAAGTAAAAACTAAGGAAGTAATATTAAAAATAGAAAAATTAAATAAATCATTTAAAGATAAAAAAAGAGATATTCACATATTAGATGATCTAGATTTTCAGGTAAATAAGGGAGAATTCGTATCTGTTTTAGGGAAATCAGGATCAGGAAAAACAACATTTCTTAATATGATCGGAATGTTAGACAGACCGGATTCTGGAGATATTTATTATGCAGGAAAAAATGTAAGCAAAGCTCCTAATTCAAAAATTGATCTACTTAGAAATGAAATGCTAGGATTTATATTTCAGTTTCACTATTTATTACCAGAGTTTACAGCACTAGAAAATGTAATGTTACCGGGATTAATAGGGAAAAAAAGTAAGGCTGAAGTAGAAAAAAGAGCTAAAGAACTTCTAATTGAGATGCAATTAGAAGAGAGATTAGACCATAAACCTACAGAGCTATCAGGTGGAGAGAAGCAAAGAGTAGCAATAGCCAGAGCTATGATAAATGAACCTAAAATAATCTTAGCTGATGAGCCTACTGGTAATTTAGATGAAGAAACAAGTGATGTTATTCATACTTTACTTAGAAGGATATGTAAGGAGAAAGATCAAACAATAATAGTTGTTACTCATAGTACAGAATTAGCTAATATTACAGATAAAAGGTATCATCTTACAAAAGGTAAATTAGAAGAAGTTAGTTAGAAAAAAACTCCTACACCTAGGATTATCTAAGTGTAGGAGTTTTTTAATCTTTAAATAATGGAACTATACTAGTGAAAATAACACTTCTAATATTTTTACTCTTTTTACTCAGAGACTCTATCATCTCTTTTACCTCTAATCTTTTTGAATCCTTACTCGTTTCATATTCACACTCAGACTTTAGTATAGGTAGCTCTATCTCCTTAGCGTACTTAATAATATTACTCTCTTCAATATATGCCATGGGCCTAATCACTTGGACACCGTGATCTTTTGACATATATTTAGGCTTCATAACATTAAGATTTCCTTGATAAAAAGTATTCATAAGAAAGGTTTCTATGATATCGTCTTTATGGTGTCCTAGAGCTAGTTTGTTTATATTTTTCTCATTCATAATTCTATATAAGATTCCTCTTCTCATTCGACCACACATGAAGCACGGATTTTTCATTTTGTTTTCACCAAATAAGATATCTTCTAAATTTGTTTCCTCTATAATTAACTCTAATCCTAAGAAATTACAATAATCTTCTATCTCATTAGTTGCTATACTTTTTTGTGTTGGGTGTATATGTATAGGTATAATCTCAAAATTAACACGAGTAATTTTTTGTACACGAACAAGAATATTTAGGAGTGCTAAGCTATCCTTACCGCCAGAAACTCCTACAGCTATTCGGTCGCCATCTTCTATCATAGAGTAATCGTGCATAGCTTTTCCAGCAAGACCAAAGATAGTTTTGTTAAATCCTTTAGATTCAATATATGATAAAATTTCTCTATTTTTTATTTTTTTAAAATCTTTAATTTTATTGATTTCCATCTTTTTTCTCCTGCTTTTTGTTACCTCTAGTATATCCGAGGACATAATCTAAATTAATATTTTTCATAGAATTGAATATACTCTGTTTAATATGTGGGTTTGTTTTAGATAGATTATCTAGAAGTTCCTTTATTTCAAATCTTTTTGAATCGGTTTTCTCATCTTCTACAGGACAACCACAACTCATAGGTTTTATCCCATTTTTCTTAGTAAAATTAATGATATCTATTTCGTGTATATACACCATAGGTCTAATTATAGATAGCTTTCCACTAGTAGAGCTAACCTTAGGGATCATAGTTTTCACCGTACCAGCATAAAACATATTTATCATCGTTGTTTCTATTACATCATCAAAATGGTGTCCTAGGGCTAACTTATTACATCCTAACTCTTCTATTTTTTTATATAAAATACCCCTTCTCATCTTTGCACAGAGAAAACACGGATTTTCAGGATCTTCTTTAAAAGCAACTTCCCAAACATTTGCATCAAAGATCTCACAAGGTATCTCTAATTCTTCTAAATTTTTTTCTAATTGCTCAATATCCATAGAACCAAATCCTGGATTCATAGAGATAAATTTTAGCTCAAAGTTCTTACTCCTATCTTTTGCCAACTCTTGAAATAATTTACACATAAGTAAACTATCTTTTCCACCTGATACTCCTACAGCAATAACATCTCCATTCTCTATAAGGTTAAAATCTTTGACACCTTTTACAAATTTACGCCATATTTTTTTTCTATATGTTGTGCGAAGACTAGCTGTAGCCATCTTACCACGGGTCTGAAAATCATCTAATTCAACTTTTTCTATATTAATTATTTTACAACTTTTATTCAAAAGAATTCTCCTATAATACTTGTATTTTTATTGTCATATAAGTATAGTATATAACAAAAATAATTAAAGTTAAATAGATATTTAATCATTTCATAACATATAAATGCTATTTGAGTATATTTTGTTTTCATATAAAATGTGCCGTGTGGCACATAAAAAAAAGAAAGAAAGTTATATACTGGTAAAGTGATTTTTATTGCATTTAGTCCGTGTATTTGACAAGAAAACAGTCATAATGGTTAAAAATTAGTGCACTTAATACAAAGTGTTAAAAGATTACGCATGATGAAAAGATAGAAAGGGGAATAAGAAAAAAGACTTCCCAAATATACTAGAATTATATCACGATAATATTTAAAGGGAGAATATTCATGACAACAAAGAAAAAATTACAATTTCCAACAGCTTATACGATACTTTTCATTGTAGCAGCATTGGTAGCTATTCTAACTTGGATTATGCCGGCAGGTAAATACGACTCATTAGCTTACAATACGGATGAAAATGTATTTATTGTTACGACGGCCATAGGAGAGACTGCTGAATATCCACCTACTCAAGCAACTTTGGATACTTTTAACATTAAGGCAAAACTTGATAAATTTATAGAGGGAGACATTTGGAAACCAATAGGAATTCCAGGAACTTATACTGAATTAGAATCTAACCCCCAAGGGATTAAAGAGCTATTTCAATCGCCTATAAATGGGATGTATGGAGGAGTAGATATAATTTTCTTTATATTAATTATTGGTGGATTTATTGGTGTGATTAATTACACAGGAGCATTTGATTCAGGAATCTCCCATCTTGCCAAAATATTGAACGGAAAGGAAAAATGGCTCATAATTATAATCACATCACTTATTGCTTTAGGTGGAACATCTTTTGGATTAGCTGAAGAAACAATGGCATTCTACCCTATTTTAGTACCAGTCTTCTTGGCGGTAGGTTATGATGCTATGGTAGCAGTAGCTGCGATCTATGTGGGATCATCTATTGGTACAATGGCTTCTACAGTAAATCCATTTGCTACAATTATGGCATCTAATGCCGCTGGTATTAACTGGACATCTGGAATAGTAGGAAGAGGGGTTATGCTTGTAGTAGGAACAGCTATTTGTATAATATATATAATTAGATATGCTGAAAAAGTAAAAAAAGACCCGAGTAAATCACTTATATTTTCACAGAAAGCCGAGATAGAAAAAAGATTTTTACATTCTAATACAAATAAAGAAGCTAAAGCTTTTGATGTTAGAACTAAACTTATCTTATCTATATTCGCATTTTCATTTATAGTTATGATCTATGGTGTTTCAAAACTTGATTGGTGGTTCTTAGAAATGACTACACTATTTTTTGTAGCTTCCATTATTGTGGCTATTATAGAAAAAATAGACGAAAAAATTTATGTTGCTGAATTCTTAAATGGTGCTAAAGACCTTTTAGGAGTAGCGTTAACCGTTGGTCTTGCTAGAGGTGTTACAATGATTATGGAGAACGGATTGATTAGTGATACCATGCTATATTATACTTCTCATATAGTTGATGGAATGGGGAAGGGATTATTTATCAATGTTATGATGATCTTATTTGCTGGACTTTCATTTTTTGTTCCATCATCGTCAGGATTAGCTGTATTATCTATGCCTGTTATGGCACCACTTGCAGATGTTGTGGGGATTCCCCGTGAATCAATTGTAAGTGCTTATCAATATGGTATGGGACTGATGGCCTTTATAACTCCTACAGGTCTTATTTTAGCATCTCTTATGATGGTAAATGTAACTCTAGATAAGTGGTTTAAATTTATTATGCCTTTATTAGGAATTTTACTGATTTTTACTTCGGGATTACTTCTTGTAGGAGTTTATTTCTAAATTTTAAAAATAAAACAGTAACAGTAACCTATGTCAAGGATACAAAAAAGACTAATTTAATTTATAATTCAAAAGGTGATTTCTGTATTCTACAGGAGTCATCTTTTTTAAATCCCATTGGTATCTATCATTATTATAATAATCTATAAATCTTTTCATTTCTTTTTTGACTTCTTTTAAATTTTTGCATTTGTTTAATTCTAAATGATCTTTCATATGACCAAAAAAAGACTCCATAGGAGCATTATCCCAACAATTACCTTTTCTAGACATAGATTGTTTTATTCCATTTTGTTTTAATAAATTTTGAAATTTGGGGCTTGTATAATGAACTCCTTGATCTGAATGAATAAAACAATTTTTAGCTAATTGAAATTTTTTTCTACACAACTTTTCTATAGTATTAGTCGCTAATTCTAATTTTAAATTACTTGAAACTTTATAAGCTAGTATTTCGTTAGTTGAGCCATCCTTAATTGCTGATAGATAAGCTCTATTTCCTTTCCCATAAGATAAATAACTGATATCAGTTAATAGTACCTTTCGCGGAAGATTCTGTTTAAATTGTCTATTTAAAGTGTTTGGTAAAGTGCTGTGTTCTTTAGTGGCTTTGGCTATTTGTTTATACTTATTTGCTTTTCTGTGAGGGCAAACAATATTATATTTTCGCATTATTCTACCTATTTTTTT
>JAGLEA010000030.1 GCA_023145315.1 Psychrilyobacter sp. | reverse complement strand
GCCTCTTTTATATCCTTTTTTACCAAAGGCTTTCAAGATATGTTTTTTAGCCTTTAAATCTTCTTCTTCTTTTAGCATTAAAGAATTTTTAGAATTTAGATAATTATAAAAACCAGATCTGGAGACTTTTGCCTGAAGGCATAAAAATACTACCATCTTATTTAGATTATATTTATTAATTGTCAGTTCAATCATTTTAAAAATATCTAGTTTTTTTACCACCCCCTTCTCATCTTTTTTAACTTTTTTAAAAATTCATTTTCAATCTCCAAAAATCTTATTTTAGCTTCTAGTTTTTCCATTTTTTCAGCATCAGTTAATTCTCTATTTTTAGGTCTTCCTGATGAGTGCTCTCTGGAGTCCTTTAAACCTAAAAGACCATCTCTGTTGTATGATTTCTTCCACCTTTGTGCAGACTGTTCAACTCTTTTAATACCAAGAATTTCAATATCAAATCCATTTTCTTGAAAAATTATTCTAGGTAACTTTCCTTTTGAATACTCTTCAATAAACTTTTCTTTAAATTCAAGAGCATAGACAATAGACTTGGATGAAATTTTAAAAATATTTTTATTTTTAGAGAGTATTTTAATTTCTTTTTCAGTAAATAATTTTTTAGACATTTTGAAACTCCTTAATCTTTATTTTAAAGTATACAAAAAACCTGTAAACTTTGACACTCTTTTTCTAGTGTCTAGTTTACAGGTTACAGTATAGAAGCCTCTTTTTTTCTACATTACGTTATAGTCCCCTTGCTCAGTTTGATGATTTTCATGTCCCTCAATCTCATCTTCATGAGAGCCATCAGGGTTAACACTTCTAACTACATATTTATTAAATGAAGTGTTGTAAAACTTGTATTTATAGCTTTTATCAGTATGAGAAGTTACCCAAGTTCCTGTACATAACTCCACTTCATCACGATAAAGTGTCCAAGTATCAAAATCTTTTGTAACAGCATAGTCACCATTTGAAAATATCTCGATTTCTTTTCCAGAAGAAACTCTATTTCCTTCTACAATAAGATGGTGAACTCCATGTGTATCTGTGTAAGTAAAATAAAATTCATGATTAGGAACTTTTTCAATACTTAATACCTCTGATTCAGTTAAGTTTTCCATCCATTTTTCCATTTCAGACCTCCTAAATATAATTTATGTGATACTAAATATATATACTAAAAAATAGTATTTCCTTTAAAAGAATGAAATAACTTTATTATCAAATGAAGCAATGTTAGACGAATAAATTATAGGGTTTATTGTTAAAAAATACTATCTATGCTAAATAAAAATAATGAATGAAATACAAGGGTTAAAATAAGGTGTAAAATTAATGTTTTAAGTATAAATTAAGTATTAGTGAAATAAAAAACTTGCTATAATGAAGAGAAAAAGAATAAAAAGGGGGAATAGATATGTTACATGAAAAAGTACTAGGATATAAGGATGAAGTAGTAGAAGAGATACAAAAGGCAATAAGAATTAGAAGTGTAGAGGAAGCTCCACTACCTGGAATGCCATTTGGAGAGGGGCCTGCTAAAGCTTTAAAGCATTTTTTAGAATTAGGAGAAACTTTAGGATTCGAATCTACAAATTTTGATAATTATGCAGGACATATAGATTTTGGAGATGGAGAGGAAACATTAGCTATATTAGGTCATGTAGATGTAGTTCCAGAGGGAGATGGATGGGATTTTGATCCATATGGTGGAATAATAGATGATGGAAAAATATATGGTAGAGGAACATTAGATGATAAAGGTCCTATGATAATGTGTATGTACGCTATGAAAGCTCTGAAAGACTCAGGAGTTAAGCTAAACAAGAAGATAAGAATGATATTAGGAGCAAACGAAGAAACTAACTGGGGATGTATGGATCACTATTTTGGTACTCTAAAGATGCCTCAACCTACACTAGCATTTACACCAGATTCTAGCTTTCCTGTAACTTTTGCAGAAAAAGGGATTATGCAAGTAACTATGACTAAGAGTATAGATACAAAGGGAATCACAATAGAAGGTGGAAAAGCATTTAACTCTGTAGCAGAAAGCTGTGAGATGAAATTTCCTACAGAACTTCTAACTGTATTAGAAGAAAAAGTAGCTAAATATAATGAAAAAAGTGAATATAAGATGGAAATAGTAGGAGATACTCT
>JAGLEA010000003.1 GCA_023145315.1 Psychrilyobacter sp. | reverse complement strand
ATATCTCCATGGATACCTTCAGCTTCATATCCTCTTTCGATTAATTTGCTTACTACACCATCTACATCATTTTTTGTTCTACAGAATACAATACCATAGAAACCTACTTCTACATCTACTACTCTACAAAGAGCTTCAAATTTATCTCCATCTCTTACTTCGAAATAGATTTGTTCAGTATTTTTAGTAGTTAATTCAGAAGCTTTTACTCTTAACACTTCGAATTCTCCCATATATCTCTTTGCAACTCTTAAAATTTCATTTGGCATTGTTGCTGAGAAAAATAACATCTTTTTATCTTTATTTGTAGCAGCTAATATAGTTTCGATATCTTCTACGAATCCCATGTTTAACATTTCATCTGCTTCATCTAAAATAAAGAAATCTAATTCATCAAGAATTAAAGTTTTTCTTCTAATATGATCTTGTACTCTTCCTGGAGTTCCTACTACGATATCTACTCCTCTTCTAAGAGCTCTGATTTGTTGATCCATAGCTTGTCCACCATATACTGGTAAAACTTTTAATCTTCTTTCACCCTTTAATGAACTAATCTCTTCTGCAACTTGGATAGCTAATTCTCTTGTAGGAGCTAAAATTATTGCCTTAACACCACTTTTATTCTCATCCATTTTTTCTAAAATAGGTAGTCCAAATGCTGCTGTTTTTCCAGTTCCCGTTTGTGCTTGTCCTATAACGTCCTTATCTCCATTAAGAAGAACTGGAATAGTTAAAGCTTGTATTGGACTTGGTTTTTCAAATCCTTTTTTCTCTAGTGCTGCTAATGTTTTTTCTGATAATCCTAATTTTCTAAATTCTGCCATTTTTTCCATAATTCACATCCTCATGTTTAGTTAAGGTGATATTAAATCTATGTTGTTCACTAATATAATCCTAAATAATTATATTTTATATGCGGTATTTATTTCGACTAAAATAATACATTTCTCTAATCACCTTTGTTTTATTAACGTCATATTATAACATATTTATAAAAGAAAAGATAGTTTTAATTTTTTTACTGTTTAATTTCCGTATCCTAAATAAATGAGGAGTCTTATTAAAAAGACTCCTCATTTATTTTAAATTTATTTTTATATCTCCATTATCTCAGCTACAGTTAGAACATGGTCACTAAGTCTTCTATAGTGATTTAATATATCCATGTGTCCTGTGCTTAACATCGGATCTTGCTTCTGTTCTACCATTCTGTCTAGATGGTTTTTTCTTGCTGCTTTATATAATACCGTTACTTCAGATCCTAATTTAACAGCTTCTACGGTAATATTCCCAAGATGACCATTTTTATAAGCATCATTAACTCTATTAAATAGAATAACCACTTTATCGTGAAGCTTTGTAATATCATCTTGCTTATATTTATTTAATTTTAAATCAGCATCATAAAGCCTCGAATAAACCTTCATAATTCGTTCTGCATAATCTGTTAGTGATTCATATTGATCACAGATAGCTATATTTTTTCTTGTAATCATAATATGTTGTTGATCGATATCTAAACCTAAAATTTCAGTATTAAGCTCTGCTATTTCGTGTTGAACCATATCAATTTTTGTTTCAATTCTAAAAACTTCTGCAACTTCGTCAGATTTAGAAGACAGATTATTTAGGAGTACTTCCTTAACATTCTTTAGTGAAACTCCTATATCTAGTCCTATAGAAATAATTTCTTTTTTTGTCTGCTCAATAGCAATCATTGGTGTTTCCAACATACGGATATCAAGGTGAGTATATTTTTTTACTTTTGTACTATCATCAGGAATTATTTTTTTAAGAAAATTAGCTAATGGTGTCACTAAAAATATAAAAATAACCGCATTTGTTACATTGAAAACTGTATGTGCTGCTGCCAAAAAACCACTAATGCTTACTGCCGGATCAACGATATTTCCTATCATCTCAGTATATATTTTATATATCGGTAACACCCATAATAACCCTACTATATTTATTATCGTATGTGCATAAGCTGCTCGTTTGGCATTGGCTTTAGCTCCAAATGAAGCTAAGAAAGCTGTAATTGTTGTTCCGACATTTAATCCCATAACAATAGCAACTCCTGTAGGAGCGTCTATAAGTCCTTGACTAGCTAGCATTATAGTAATACCCAATGTAGCAGCTGAAGCTTGTACTACTGCTGTAATAAGCGCTCCTACCATAGCAACTAAAAAAGCACTTCCTATACTCGTAACATGAAACTTTTGAAAAAGAGCTGTAAAAGCAGGCATCTCTTGGAGGGGAGCAAATCCATTTTTCATAAGTTCCATTCCAAAGAAAATCATTCCTATTCCTAAGATTAATTTTGCCTTTTCTTTTCCTTTTTCTGTCTTTGAAAAAATCCCCGTAAGAGCACCAATCCCAGCAAGTGGTAATCCATATTTTCCAATTTTTAAGATCAGTAACCAACCAGTAACTGTCGTACCAATATTAGCCCCTAAAATCACTCCTAACGCTTGAGTTAAACTCATTAAACTAGCATTAACAAATCCAATAACCATTACAGTAGTAACTGATGATGACTGAACTAAAATTGTCATGATGATTCCTACTGCGACTCCAAAAATTCTATTTCTTGTTATTATTGCAATAATGTTTTTAAGTTTATCACCGGCTACCTTTTGCATAGCACTTGCCATATTCTCCATTCCATAGAGGAATATTCCTAGTCCACCAATTACATTTAACGCTATATTTATTGCATCTCCCATCTTGTTTCTCCTTTAGTACAATATATTTAAAATCTATATTTCCAAGTTAATGTTAGTTTTGCAGATTTATATAAATTTTCGTCATCTTCATTTGAAATAATAATCATTTTATAATTATACCTTCCATAGAGTAACTGGAACTCACTATTATTATATTCGATCCCTACTCCAATACCATAATTTAATCTCTGTGATAAATTATCTAATATTTTATCCATATCTTCACCATCTACATAGTTAGCACCTATTGAAATAATATAAGATGTTGAGTAATTTCGATATGGATCTAAAAGATACTTTATATTAGCATAATAAGGAATAACTTTAGTTGATCCTCCTGCTAAAATATGCGCTTCCTCTCCTGCATCAAATTTTAGTCGATCTAAAATACTATTCGGAACACTCAGTTTCCTTCCTGTATCACCTAGTGGATCTTCTACATATACACTTGTAAACACATGTCCTTCCGCCATATTACCATCATCTGTCAAATCTATTTTTTCAGTTTTCGTTACCTTCGTATTGACTTTATTTTTTTTTACTGTCTCGCTTCCAAAAGATATAATAAAAGAGGCAAAAAACAGTAAAAAAAAGTTATATTTTATTAAGATAAAAATTAACTCCTATAGAATTTTCAAGTAAGATAAATGACTCTCCATCTTTAAAGAGATACTCCTCTAAGAGAACATATGAAGTCGTATCCTCACAATAAATATATCTAAACTGAAGTTCATTAACTTTTTTTCTATTTAAAGACTCTTCATCAAAAAGAGTATCTTTTTTAAATATTTTTTTCAGTATAAGTCCTTCTGATTTAGATATTTTACAAGGAAAGTGAGTTCTTCCCGTTAAAATTTCTATAAATTCTTTAACCATAAATTACCTCACTTTTTAAAAAACAATATCTTTTAATATACCTCTAAAAAAAATTATATCTCTTTATTTTTTTTATAAAATTCTTGAATTACTGCATGATCTCTTTTATGTACTACATGTCTTCTAACTTTCAAAGTACCTGTATATGTACCATCTTCTACTGTAAACTTAGGAAGAATTAAAATACTTTTAGGTTTTTGAAATTTCGCCATATTTACTGTAATTCTCTTTACTTCACTTTTTAATATATTTTTTAATTCCTCTACATCCATATTCTCGTGTTCTTCTGGTACAGTCAAGCATGCATAGATACTTTTAAACCCATCACCAACAATCATTACATCATCGATTAAGTCTGATTTTTTTAATTCATTTTCAATGTATTCAGGATGAATGTTTTCACCACCCTTTAGCACTAGCATATTAGTTTTTCTACCTTTAATAAATAGCTTATTGTTTTCAAAGTATGCAGTATCTCCAGTATGTAACCAACCATCTACGATAACTTTTGAACTCTCATCACTATGCTTCCAGTATCCTTTCATAATACAGTCACCCTTTATCAAGAGCTCTCCTACTAAATTTTTACCTAAATTTCCTTTCTCATCCATAAATGTAAAATCACCTTTTTTTTCTGCTGTAGCCCATTCTAATATATTTCCAGAACTACCATAGTGATAATCTTCTACACAATCTGTACTAATCACAGGAGTTGTTTCAGTAAGTCCATATCCTTGCATTATCGGCAATCCAATATAACCATAATACCTTTGTAAGTTAAGATCTAGAGGCGCTCCTCCAGAGATGAACTCTCTAAAATTTTCACCAAAAATACTTCTAATATTTTTAATTATTTTCTCATCTAACATATCAAATACAGGACGATATTCAGAGTTACCTTGAAAATCTAAAGTGTCACCTTTTATGAGGGGAGCAATCTCTAAAAACTTATTATACCCAGCATTTGCTTCTACTCCTGCACTTTTCATTTGTTTCTCTATAGATTTTTTCACCATTTCTAAAATTCTTGGAACAACTAATATAATCGTTGGTTTAAAAACTGGAATATCCTTTACAAAAGTTTTTTGATTCTCTGTAAACGCCAAACTCAATCCCGAATGTAGAGCACCAGCAACTTCTACTGCTAATGAAAAACTATGCCAATACGGAAGTATTGAATACAATACATCTTTATCTGTTAGTTTCTTTACTTTTACTAGAGATGTCCCATTTGCATTTATATTTTTACTAGTTAACATAACACCTTTAGGATTTCCTGTTGAGCCACTTGTATAGATTAGAAGTGCTGTGTCATCCTGGCAAATTTCTAAGTTCTTACTTATAGTTAACCCCTCTGATAAACTATCAAGCTCTTCAATAAGTATAATTTCTGCTTTAGGGTAGGCACTTTTTAAAGTTTCTACCAGTGAACTAACTGTTAATATTATTTTTGGAGTTGCATCATCTAATATAAAGTTAAATTCAGAGTTTGTACTAGTTTCACTAATAGGTAGAGCTATCCCTCCTACAAGCCATATTGATAGAAATGCTTTTAATTGATTAACAGATTTTGGAGCTACTATAGCTACTCTATCTCCTAACTTTATTTTTCTCTTTTCTAGAAATCCACCCCAACTTTGTGCTTCTGAAATCAGTTCTTCGTATGTTTTAGACTCTATTGCAGTTCTAACAAAGATATTATCTTTGTATTTTATTTTAGCATTTAAAACTATATCCCTAAGATTATTCATAAAAATCTCCTAATTCACATTTAATATTATTTTTTATTCTTATTTCTTATTTATTTTCTTACAATACCTATTCCATCTCCAAAAGGCAGAAGTACAAAATTTTCATTTTGATGTAAATATTCTATAAATTCATTTAGTTTTCTTACAATAGTTCTAAATCTTTTTGGATAATCTTCATAGAGGTATCCTCTAAACATTATATTGTCTATAAATATTATCCCACCTTTTTTTAAAAGTGGGTACGAATCCTCGTAGAAGTTCATGTATTTTCCTTTTGCTGCATCAATAAAAATAAAATCATATTGCTTCTTTAGTTTAGGAACTTCTACTAGTGCATCTCCTAAAATTTGCTCTACACGGTTGGTAAACCCCATCTTTTCAAAATTTGATTTTGCTTCTTCGTAACGATTTTCATCGATTTCTAACGTTGTTAATCTTACATTAGTATTCCCTTGTAACATAACAGATCCAGAATAACCAATAGCAGTTCCAATCTCTAGAATATTTGTAGACTCATAAGAATTGATCATAAATTTTAAATATTCTGCAACTTCCTTTGTAACTATAGGAACTCTGTGTTCCACTGCATATTTTTCCATTTCAAGGATTGTCTTATCTTTTTCTATAATTTTTGAAATAACATACTCATTTGCTTTAGTTAGGTTATCTATCAATTTATTCTCCTATCTTCTTCATCTTTACCATATAAAATCCATCAAGAAATTCATCAAATATATTTAATCCACCTAATTTATCAAAACTACCACTAACACCAGGAGATATTTCAACTTTTTGTACTTCAAAATTTTTGTTCTTTTCTAAAAATTTAGTAATATTCTCTATATTCTCTTTATTTAAGATTGTACAAGTACTATAAACTAGTATTCCACCAACTTTAACTACTTTTCCTGCTGCTGACAATATTTCTGATTGTAATTTAGCTAGAGATTGTACATTTTTCATTTTTTTAGTATATAAAACTTCTGGTTTCTTTCTAATTACTCCAAATCCACTACACGGAGCATCTACAAGCACTCTATCAAAAGACTCTTTTCCAAATTCTTCTTCTACTTGTCTAGCATCTAAAAGTTCTGGATATACGATATCTATCCCCATTTGCTTTGTTCTACTCTCTATTAATTTTAATTTATGTTTATGTATATCTAATGCCACTATTTCACCATCATTTTTCATCATTTCTGCCATAGCGATAGCCTTTCCACCCGGTGCGCTACAAGTGTCCAAAATTCTTTCTCCTGGTTGAGGATCTAGGTATTTAGCTGCTAAATAAGACGATGCATCTTGAACTGTGATTTGTCCTCTCTTAAACTCATAAGTATCTAAAATAGCTCCTGAATCAATATAATAAACTTCTTCTACATGTTTAATAATATTTATATTTTTCATCTCTAATAGAGCTAAAAAATCTTCTTCATTATAATTAAGTTTATTAATTTTCACACTAATATTTGGTATTTTTTTATATGATTTTAAAATTTCTAAATAATTTTCCTTATGTTCCCATTTAATCTCATCTACGAACCATTTTGGATATGATAGTAAAGTAGCATATTCCTCGTCTTCTAATAATTTTTCAATATCTTCATCTTTTTCTCTAATAAATGATCTTAAAACACCATTAACAAAACTTCCAATAAAAGTTCCACCACGGACTTTTGCAACTTCTACACCTTCATATACTGCTCCTGCATCATCTGAATCCATGAAATGTATTTGATACATAGACAATCTTAGTAAATTTCTAACCCATAATTTATCTATAGTTTTTACTCTTTTGTCAATAGAGTAATCTAAAAATATAACATTTCTAATAACACCATAAAAAACCTCTGTTATAAACCCTTTTTCTCCACGAGTTAACCCTGGAAGTTCCAATTCTTTTTCTTTGAAATAATCATTTAACAATATATTTGAAAATTTCCCGTGTTCATATTGTGATAATAGTCCAACAATATCCATTTTTATACTCAAATCTACACCTCTTTTATTATTTTATTTAACTTAATTCAAAATTTTATTTATATTATTTGTCTATTTTACATCTATAACTTTTAAAGTGAAATTTAGTATCATCCCTGCAAACGGATGGTTACCATCTACTATTATTTCTTCTTCAGTGATTTCTTTGATAGAAAAAACTCCTACACCATGGTCAGTATCTGCTTCAAACTCCATCCCTTCATATATATCCATACCACTAAAACTATCCTTACTCATAACTTGAGTTAGTTCCTCATCATAGTTACCATATCCTTTAGAGGGAGTGACTCTAACCTTCATTTTGTCTCCTTTCATTTTTCCTAAAAGGGCTTCTTCTAAACCAACTATAGTACTTTCTTCACCAAACACAAATATCAGTTCATCACCTTTTGTTGTTTCGTCTAAAAGGTTATTATTTTCGTCATACAATTTAAATTCTAGAGTTACTTTTCTTCCCTTTTCAATCTTCATAGAACCTCCTACACTAAATATTGTTTTAATATTTCAATATATATATCTTCTTTTTCATATGTAAATTGGTTTAATATCTTCCCATAATTTTCACTTTCTAATAAACTGTTCGTAGATAACTTAAGAACTGCTTCCTTTGAGATAGATGTCTTTTTAGCTTTTGAAATTCTCTCATAACTTGAAAAATTAGATTCTTTTTGTAAAATATATGATATTGCTACATAGAATACCTCATCTGAAAATTCTGATTCTTTTAAAAGTTCGTATAAACTCCATGCCATGGTCGCTTTATTAGTATCTATATCTTCTAATAAGACATAATCAAACAATAATTTAAAAAACAACTCTTTATCCCTTAAAAAGAGTTCTTTCCCATATTTTAATCCAAATATCCTGTCACCATTAGAGAAAACTTTATTAAAATTAGAAGTTAATTTTTCAAGTGAATATTTAGATAATCTATCTATTTTTTTTATTTTTTCCCTTTGAGTAAGATCCACATATACATCAATTATTTCTTTTATAACTTCTTTATAGTTTTTTTTATCTATAGTTGTAATCAAATAAAGACCTCTATTCATAGTTTTTCTACTTATATTACCCTCACTGTCTATAGTAAAATATGTTCTTTTGTTTAATCCTTCTGCAAGAGCTTCCACTAATTTTATCTTTCCACTTGTTTCATACATTTTGTAAAATTCACTATATTTTTTTTCCCTTATATTATCAATCTGAAACATTATCCCTCCTGTCCTTAAATAAATTATCTTCTAATAATGTTAATTCTACTTTTAGAACATAGGTTCTAGGCATATTAAAGCTTTTTGGTAGTTTAACTATATCTTTTTCTGTTGTAAGAATATAATCAGCACCCATACTATCAGCTCTTTTTAATATCTTTTTAAAATCTTTCTCTTTAAAATCATGATGATCTAAAAAATCAACTCTATCAGTCGTAGATGGCATTAAAGATATTACCGTTTTTTCAAAATTCAAGGGATTCGCTAGCCCACTAAATAATAGTACTTTTTTCTTATTAATCCAAAAAAGTGGTTTTCTATTTCCTTTTAGATCTTTCAGAGATACAACTCCATATTTTGCTACAGAGATATTTTTCTTATATTTAGAAAGATATTTTTTGATTTTTTTGATTTCACGATCATCTACTAAATCAGCTTTTGTAATTATAAATTCATCTGCTCTTCTCAATCCTTTTAGATCTTCTCTAAGAGTTCCTAATGGAAGTAGTCTTCCACTACCAAAAGGATTCGTTGCGTCAATTAATATAACATTAAAATCTCTTGCTAATTTTCTATGCTGAAAACCGTCATCTAAAATAATAGTATCAATATCAAAGTTTTCCTTTGCCATTTTACAAGCTGAATATCTATCTCTCCCAACTATAATTGGCACTTTTGTATTTAGAGCATGCAAGATGGGTTCATCACCACTTTCTTTTGTTGTAGCATAGATATGCTCACCATCTCCTACTATCATTGGGTCTTGTTTTCTCTTTCCACGGTAACCTCTAGAGATTATAGCCACTTTTCGACCTTCATCTAAAAATTTTTGCACTAAAAACTGAACTGTAGGAGTTTTCCCTGTTCCTCCAACAGTAATATTTCCAACACAAAAAATCT